>CAUUSU010000302.1:0-2505 GCA_963547835.1 uncultured Campylobacter sp. | reverse complement strand
TGCTATCACGGAGCCGATCGCACGGGGCTTGTGGTGGCGATGTACCGCGTGATCTGATCGGGGCTAGATGCCGCGCGCAGCGAGATGATAGACGGCGGATACGGCTTTCACTCCATGTGGCAGGATATCGCGGACTTTTTGACGCCGCAAAACGAAGCACTCGTAAGAGCCGAGCTTGGAATTTAGACGAAATTTCGCCCGTCCGTCAAATGGCGGCAAAATTTGTAAATTTAATAATGACAAAGTGCCGTTTATAACGAAATTTTAGAATACGAGCTACGTATATTTTCTAGGGCGAGGCTCGAGATACACCAAAATGGGGGGGCGAAAAACGAGCTGCAAAGACGCGCGGAATTTGAGCAAAAATTTGAGGCGTGCAAACAAAAAGCGCGAGAAATTTTAAATTTATAGGTATCGCTAAAATTTTACTCTTTGCGGCGAGCTAAATTTAAAACCGTAAATTTCTGCAAAAAAGCAAAGAGGCCTTAAAATAGTAAAATTCAGGTCGTAAAATTTTACGCATTTTTCTACTGAAAATTCTCATACCCTTTTTTAAATATGCGCTCACACCGCTGCGACGCGTGTATAACAAGCAAAAAGCTAAATTTTAAGAGTCCGATTTGCGCTTGCGGCGACGGGGCGCGCAAAACGCCGCAAATATCAGACAAAATATCCGTAAATTTAGCCGAAACGCAGTAAAATTCGAGCGACAAATTTAACAAAAGGAGCGATCGTGGAAAATTTATTACTGGCGCAGTTGCGCGAGGCGCTACCGCAGGGCATGCGCGTGCCGAGCGAGACCCAGGCGCTTTATGCGTGGATCGAGGCAAACGGCTTTTATGACGACGTTGGCGGGCGCAGACGCGGCTATCTCTATCCGCAGGATCGGCTACAGCAGAGCTGGAGCGACGATGAGCGCGAGGGCGGCACGGACATTGTCTTTTTCACGGATGAGCCGAAAAATCGCGACGAGGAGCTAAGGTATTGGTTTTACGGCGAGGATCGCGAGCTTGCCGCGGAGATCAAGCAGCGGCTTTGCGTGTTCGCAGGCAGCGGCTCGGAGGGCTCGATGTGCGCGCTGTGGCTGGACGATGCGGGCGAGGCTAGACCCCGCACATGGGCTCCGGCTCGGGCTCGAGCATGACCTGTGTTTTGGCTCGCAGCGGGCTTGATTTTTTGCGATTGCTCGTGATCGGATACGACGAGATCTGCTGGGATGAGGATTTTAGCGCGCCGCCAAACAGCGAGGAGGACGATTTTATCATGCATCCAAACCTGAAATTTCAGCAGTGGGTAACACAGACGTTCAAAACGACGATCCCGCAGACCACGCTTGAGCTCGTCACTCCCGCGCATCTAGACGACGAGAACCCGAGCGATGAGTTTTTGATCTGGGTAAATCGCGTCGCAGAGTGAAATTAAAGCGGCTTTTGCGCCGTTTAATCAAGCGTTTTGGGCCCTATTTGCGTAGGAAGCCTTGGATCTAAGCTTTTTGCTGGCTAATTTAATGGATATCTTTTGATTAAAATTTTAATGGTGGCGGTATCCATATAGAAAAGCATTAATTATCTATTACTATTTCTGCTGTTCTTAAAATTTTTAATAAATCCACTCGATAGAATTTAACTCTTTGCAGTGTGGCAGCGAAATTTCGCAGTTATCTGAAATGCGGGTGCGATGTAAGTTGCCGCGTCTTTAGGAATTTAAATGGAATTTAGCTAAGTTCTTCGTGGATGAGCTGATATACCAAACGCATGGAAGTTCTGTCGGTTTAGCAAAGAACTTATTGGGACTAAATCCTAAAGCAGAAAAAACAAGGCTAAAAGCTTTTCGGTAGTTTTGGTGATAGGTTGTCTTTAAGTGTCGTATCAGAAAAATTGTGACTGTAGCGACGCAGGCAGCGCACGCAGAGCGAGAAAAACAGCGCGAGTATCTGTATCGGCGTAGCGCTTTTAGGCTTCGTATCAAAGATCACATCCAAACGATCCTGCTGTCAAATATCCGCATAAATTACGACGGATTTTTATCAAGGGTATAGGGGCGAGCTACAAGGTATATCCAGCGAATACGTCTTTGCAGCTAGCTGCGCGCAGGCATTTAAAGACGGAAAGTAAAAGCGAACAGGTTGAAATCTGAAAGTATCAATAGCCGCGCAATAGGTAAATTGCACTCAGTGGCGAAGTGAGCGCAAACTTTTGGCAGCTTTGAGCTGTTTGCACGCGCGTAGGGTGGCAGGCGCTACTTTACTTTAAATCTCTTTTTGGATCTTGGGTTTGCGCGCGCAGAGCAGCAAGCACTAAGCAGCTCGGCGCGGAGGCATCGTATTTTGCACCGCTTTCGCAGTAACTCTCCTTGATACCTGCCAGCTGACGCACTTTCTAGCAGGATGAGTGATTGTTGTTTTGACATTAATGAGGATGAGTTTGGCGGGCTCATAGACAGCATATACAGCTCAGTAGCGATAAACGCGTCGTTCGCAGCGTTTTATGAAGTTAGCGGAGGGTG
>CAUUSU010000301.1:0-2506 GCA_963547835.1 uncultured Campylobacter sp. | reverse complement strand
TAAAATCGTCTAAGCTCGTGTAGGTAAACATCTCGCCGCCGCGCACGTCGCCTGCTGCGTAGATGCTAGCAGTCGAGCTTTGCAGATGCTCATTCGTGATGATATTGCCGCGCGCGTCCGTCTGCACCCCCGCAGCGGCTAAATTTAGATCATTCGTATTCGCGCGACGACCGAGGGCGTATAAAAACGCATCCGCCGCGACCGCCTTGCTCTCGCCCGCGAGGTTAAATTTTAGCTCCCCGCCCTTTAAGCTCAAAAACTCGCAGCCCTCGATAATCTCCACGCCTTGGGCCTGCAGAGCGGATTTGACGCTAACAGCCACATCCTCATCCTCGTTTTTCATAAATTTCGAGCGCATAAGCACGCTTACTTTCGAGCCGAATCCCGCAAACATCGAAGCAAACTCAAGCCCGATAAATCCGCCGCCGATGATTACTAGATGCTTCGGCAGGATCTTTAAATTTAAAATTTCTTCGCTGCTATAAGCGATCTGCGAGCTTACCTCAAAGCTAGGCTCGACCTCCCTCGAGCCCGTATTTACGACGATCGTTTCTGCCGAAATTTCACGCGTTTGTCCATTGGGACTTAGCACGCGCACGGAATTCGCGCTCGTAAATGAGCCCTCGCCGTCGATTACATCGATATTTGGGCTTCCCTTTAGCATTGCTAAATTTTTCGCCCTCAGCGCCTCTACGAGCTCGTCCTTTTTCTGCATGCTCAGCACGAAATACTCTCCGAGCACGCTGAAATTTACGAAGCCTGCTTCCTTGCTCGCCGTAACTAGCCGCTTGGTCGGGATGCAGCCTACGTTGATGCAGGTGCCGCCGTACATCTGCGGCGAGCGCTCGATGAGAGCGACCTTTTTGCCCAGCGCGGCGGATTTTGCGGCAAGGGTTTTGCCCGCCTTGCCAAAGCCTATTACGATGATATCATAATCCATTTTTTATCCTTTTGATCTAAAATTTCGCGGGATTATAAGAGGTTTTATTAAATTTAAAATCTGCGTGGCGCAAATTTAAAGGCGCAGGCAAGAGGCGCGAAATTCCACGACGAAATTCTAACTTCGGCGCAGAATTTAATGCGGAAAATAAAATTTTGGCTCTAATTGTTTTAAAAATTCTGCGCCGATAGAATTAAAATTTTAAGCGCGGGATACGTGGCATTTTATAGCGCTTGGTAACGGATAGAATCAAATTCTAAGCCCCAACCGCTCATAAAATTTAAAGGTGCAAAAAGCGCGGAATTTACGCCGTAAAATTCCGCCATTAGCGCTTTTTTACGCCGAGCAAAAACATATCGATGCGGTCCTTGATTAGCTCGCTCGCTTTAAAATTTAGCTTTTCGTCGGAAAACAGCAACCTACTAAAATGCGGCTCTCTAAGCAAAAAGCAAAAATACAGCGCTAGGCTTTTTGCCGTGCGTCCGGGCGCAAACTCGTCCGCATGCGCCGCCAAATACTCATCCAGCGCATTTGGCGAACCTAGCACGCCGCTTTTTAAAAAGATTTTTGGGCTCTCGCTAAGCGCACCGTTAAAGCCGCTGAAAAGTATCAGTCGGTAGAATTTTATCGCCTCCGGAGCAAAAAGAAACTCCAGATAAATCCCTGCAAACTCCTGCAGATACTCGCGCAATTTTAGGTCTTTATTAATTCGCATGCGCTCGTTCATGCGCTCATCGAGCTTTTTACTTTGCAGTTCGATGATGCGCAAAAATAGGCTTTCTTTGTTATCAAAATACTTATAAACCGACGATAGCGAGCCGCCGCTAAGCTCGATGATATCGCTTAAGCTCGTAGCTTCGTAGCCTTTGGCTAAAAACAGCTCCAGCGCCGCGTCTAAAATGAGCTTGCAGCGAATTTCGGATTTTTTATATTTAGGCGATTCGGGCATTTCGCCTCCTTTGAAATACTAAAATTTTTTGTAAGTGTATAAAAAATATACTTAATTAAGCAACATTATTAGGCTAAAATTCTAAAAGTTTAGCAAAAAATAATTTTGCGCGGCTTTGCAAGCGAAGCGAAATTTTATATCGCGCAGGCGCAAGCGAGCGGAATTTATCGCGCGCCGGCTGCTATAAAGCGGAATCTATCTTTGTAAACGAAGCGTTTAATGCCTATTTTAGGCAAATTTAGCAATAATTACCTAAAACGCTAAAAGGCATCTTTGTATGAAAAAAGTCTCGATCGGCGAAGCAGCCGAAATTTTAGGAATTTCAAAGGAAGCCGTCTATAACCGCATCCGCAGAAATTCCTTGCGCGCCGAGGAAAGCGACGGCGTACGCTACGTGCTTTTAGATGATGAAATGCAACAAAGCGAGCCCGCTTCGCAAAGCTCTGCGAAAAGCTCACGCACTGGCGGCGGGGCGGGCACTCAAAGCTTTATCGACTATCTCATCAAAGAAATCTCCGAGCTAAAAGGTAAAATCGAAGCACTGCAAAGCGATAAGGACAGGCTTCACAAAGAAAAAGAGGAAATTTTAATCGCCTCGAAAGATGAAATCAAGCTGA
>CAUUSU010000300.1:0-2516 GCA_963547835.1 uncultured Campylobacter sp. | reverse complement strand
CGCAAAAACTCAAAGCCGCCGAGGCCCTGCTTTTTGGCGAAATTATAAATTTTACCCGACTTCGTCGCAGCCCCGATGCTAAGGACATCGCCGCTTAAGCTTATGCGATCGAACTCCTCGCTTAGCATCGCAAGGTGCGGCGGCGCGGGCGAGATGAGCAGATTATTGCCGCCGCCGATGATCGCGTGCTCGCGGATACTCTCAAACTCCGCAAAATCGGCCTCGTCTTTTAAAATTTGCACCGCGAAACTCCCGCCGATGCGCACGGAGGTGTATTTACTAAAGTCTATCTGCTTTGTTTTCAAAATTTTGCCTTTTAAATTTCATTTCTAAATTTCGCGCTTGCCGCTCGCCGCGTATCGTTTTAAAATTTAGCGATACCGCCGCGCGGTGCAAAACGCGAACGCTATCTTAAAATTTAGTGCTGCTGCGATTAAATTTAGCTCGCTTTCGATACGTTTTCGGCGGCGCGCTACGTCGCACGCACAGCTCGCACTCTGCGGTACAAAATACAGCCGCGCAATGTAGTGCCGCGTGTAAAATTTCATCGCCGCGTAGCCGTAAATTAAGGTGGCACATTACGCGGCGACAAGCGCCACAGCGCGGTCGATTGACGAACTTGGCGGCAATCCGCGGCAAGTTTGACGTTAAATTTGCGCGCAAATTTAAATCCACGTCGCCCTCTACGGCTAAATTTCAAAAGCGGATTACCGCACGTCAAAAACGAGATAAAATTCTACCGCGCGCCTGCCTTTACGCCGAAGTAAAATTTTCGCCGAGGCACAAACCCCTTAACGCCGAGAAATTTAGCCAAAACGCGATTTCATTCCGAGCAAAATTCACCCGAAACAAGAGCCAAAAATTTAATCTAAAATTTTAATCTCGCTCGGCCCTACATCGGGTTTTGCCCGCCGCAGTCCGCAAAACGGATCTCGTTATATTCGTGCGGGATAAAATTCTCCTGCGCGCTAATCGGCGCAGGGTAAAATCCGCGCTCGTAACCAAGCTCAAACAGCTTATCCACCGCCCTTATCTGTGCCCCCGAAAGCTCGATCGAGGCCTCGTTGGCATAAAGGCTCAGATATTTTTCGAGCTTTGCGTCGTCCACGCGGATGAGATTTCGCTCCATGAGCATGTGCGACAAAAGGGGCTTATGCGCGGTGGCGATGCGCACGCCCTCCGTTAGCACGCGCTCGCACTCGATGGCGTCCGTTATCGGCAGGCTGCGGCGAACCGCCATGCCTCCTAGCGGCAGCGGCAGATTTTCGCCCGCTAGCTCGCTCCAGATGTCCCAGATCTCGCGCTCCACGCAAAGCTCGTCCGAAAAGTCCAAAATACTCTCGTGTATCAGCACACCTGCGTCCACCTCGCCGCTTAAAACCGCGCCCTCGATGTCGAGAAAATTTTTATAAACTATGCGCGCCTGCGGGTATGCCATGCGAAAAAGAAGGGCATTTGTCGTGTGTTTGCCGCTTAGCGCGACCTTGAAATTTCGCTTTAAAACCGCGCCCTTTTTCTTGACTAGTTTTGGTCCGTAGCCCTCGCCAAAGCTCACCGCCGTGCGCAAAAGCGCGTATTCGTCGCAGATAAGAGGATATAGCGCGAAGCTAATCGCCGTGGCCTCATATGTGCCCTTTAGCGCCTCGTCGTTTAAGCTCTGGATATCAAGCGCCGTTGCGCTAAGCTTTAGATTTTTGGAGCTCACCCAGCCAAAATCAATCGCCTTATACATAAAAATATCGTCGGCGTCGGGCGAGTGAGCGACGTTTATATGCTTAAAAATCTTCAAATTTTATCCTTTTTGCTCCGCTTTAAATTTCGCGCGCGGCGTGATTCCAAAATGTTGCGAAATTATAGTGAAATTTTGCTACAGCCCTCATAAAAATGCGGAATTTCTAAAGAAAAACGTGAAAAACAGGGCCCGTTTAAAAGGCTAAATTTAAAGCTCTCTGCTCGCCGCGCAGAGCTTTTACGCTCCTTAAAAATTTCAAATTCCGATGCCGCGCCGAATTTGAGCGAATAATCAAAAATTCATTTCAAATTTGGTAAAATCAAGCGAATTCATTTTTAAGGAAAAACATGGACGAGGGAAAGAAAAAGACGCTGGATGCGGCGCTAAAATCGATCGACAAAGCTTTCGGCAAGGGCACGCTCGTGCGGCTAGGCGATAAGCAGGTCGAGCCGATAGATGCCATCTCTACAGGCTCTGTGGGGCTTGACATCGCGCTTGGCATCGGCGGCGTGCCGAAGGGGCGTATCATCGAGGTTTACGGGCCTGAGAGCTCGGGAAAGACGACGCTTACGCTTCATATCATCGCCGAGTGCCAAAAGGCGGGCGGAATTTGCGCATTCGTAGACGCCGAGCACGCGCTGGACGTCAAATACGCTTCAAATTTAGGCGTCGATACCGACAATCTCTACGTCAGCCAGCCCGACTTCGGCGAGCAGGCGCTCGACATCGTAGAAACCTTAGCAAAGAGCGGCGCGATCGATCTTATCGTCGTAGATAGCGTCGC
>CAUUSU010000299.1:0-2518 GCA_963547835.1 uncultured Campylobacter sp. | reverse complement strand
AGGGAAAGCCGAGCAGGCTAAAAAGGGTCGAGCGCCTAAGCGAGGTCGCCGAAAATAAAAGGCTTTTGGAACAGCTAGATAAGGGCAGGGTGGCTAAGCCCAAGGATTTTAAACTGCCGCCGCTTGATTTTTTAAACCTGCCGCCGAAAAAGAAAAGCAATATCGATGAGAGCGAGATCGATCGTAAAATTTACGACCTGCTCGATAAGCTGCGTAAATTTAAGATTGACGGCGACGTGGTGCGGACCTACTCGGGTCCGGTCGTTACGACATTTGAGTTTCGCCCTGCCGCGCATATCAAGGTAAGTAAAATTCTAACGCTGCAAGACGATCTCGCGATGGCTCTTAGGGCGCAGACCATCCGTATTCAGGCGCCGGTTCCGGGCAAAGACGTCGTAGGCATCGAGATCCCGAATCAAAATATCGATACGATCTATCTGCGCGAAATTTTAGAAAGCGACGTGTTTAAAAGTGCCTCCAGCCCGCTTACCATCGTGCTTGGCAAGGACATCGTGGGGCAGCCATTCGTCACCGATCTTAAGAAGCTGCCGCACCTTCTCATCGCAGGCACCACGGGAAGCGGCAAGAGCGTGGGTATCAACGCCATGCTGCTTAGCCTTTTGTATCGCAACTCGCCCAAGAGCCTGCGCTTAATAATGATCGATCCGAAGATGCTCGAGTTTAGCATCTACAACGACATCCCGCACCTGCTAACGCCCGTAATCACGCAGCCTAAGCAGGCGATCATCGCTCTAAGTAATCTCGTTGCGGAGATGGAGCAGCGCTACTCGCTCATGGCGCAAAACAGGACAAAAAACATCGACAACTACAACGAAAAGATGCTACGCGAGGGCGGCGAAATTTTGCCTTACATCGTCGTTATCATCGACGAGCTCGCGGATCTGATGATGACGAGCGGCAAAGACGTAGAGCATTATATCGCGCGTCTGGCGCAGATGGCGCGCGCTAGCGGCATCCATCTCATCGTAGCGACGCAGCGCCCTAGCGTGGACGTCGTCACGGGGCTGATAAAGGCGAATCTGCCTAGCCGCATCAGCTTCCGAGTGGGCTCGAAGGTCGATAGCAAGGTGATTTTGGATCAGATGGGCGCGGACAGCCTACTTGGGCGGGGCGATATGCTATTTACGCCGCCTACCGCGCCGGGGCTCATCCGCCTGCACGCGCCGTTTACGACCGAGAATGAGATCAACAAAATCGCGGAATTTTTAAAAGCGCAAGAAAGCGTCGTTTATGACGAGCGATTTTTGATCGAAAACGAGGGCGCCAAGCAAGAAGGCGGTATAATCAATCCGCAAAATATCGTGCTTGACGAGCTTTACGACGAGGCGAAAACGATAGTTTTGGAGGAGGAGAAGACCTCGATCAGCTACCTACAGCGCCGCTTGCGTATCGGGTACAACCGCGCCGCGACGATCATCGAGCAGCTAGAACAGATGGGCGTTTTAAGCGAGATCAACGCCAAAGGCCAGCGCGACATAATCAAGTAAATTTCAAAATTTTGATAAAATTTAAGCAGCGAAATTTTGAAATTTATTGGATTTATAGGTGCCAGAATTTTTAAAATTTTTTGATCTGCATGGCGGATTTTAAATTTTAAAATTTGCATGCTCTGCGGCTCACGCTTGTATTTCTGCGGCTGAGGCAAAATGGCGACTTGTGCGGATGTGATCGAAGCCTCTTGTAGCATGGGAGCTTCGGTAGTGCCCGGCGAGTATAAACAGCGCGTTTTGCAGCTTGTGTTTGCTACGCGCCTGTTTTAAGACGTATTGAAATTTAAGGCGCGGTTTAATTGAGCGCTGTGCTCTTGGCACTAAATTTCAATCGCGGCGTGAAATTTTAAGGCATAAGCGGAGCAAAAAAAGGCACAGGATTTAAAATTCTAAAATTTGAGCGAAAGAGCTTCGAGATTTAAATTTTAAACGCTCGGCGATATTTAAATTTCATCTGCGACGCAGAATTGAGAGCTTGCCGCGCTACCGATACGTGAGCGATAGGCGCTCTGCGGCGGATGAATTTCGTTCAAGGCACCGCGGCGATCCGCGACGTAAATTTGAAATTTTATCCGAAACTGCTGCATACGGGGACGCCAGGCGGCCCAAATTTTGATTTTAAAATTTGCCGCAGCGGACCTGAATTTTAAATCGCGCCGCGCCGACATGAAATGTCTTGCGACTGCGCAAGTGGAAGAAGTTGCTGCAGACTGGCTTGCCCGCGCGCGAGTACATGAGTGGAAAGTTGGTCGCGCGCTGAAAGCCAGTAGTGGAGTATTGCGGTCGCGCGTTACGGTTAATTTGTAGCGCGAGTGCTCGTGCCGCATGTCAAAAACTTGTGTCGCAATCCGCGCAACAAAGCTGTTTGGCGCGCGGTGTTTTGTCGGGCATGTTTCGCAGTGCGGCTGCATACGGCATGTTTTGCGAGCGAGTGTTTACATGCTCTGCGGCGTAAAATTTTAGAACGGAAAATTTATCACCGCGCACATAAATTTAATAAAATTTGC
>CAUUSU010000298.1:0-2520 GCA_963547835.1 uncultured Campylobacter sp. | reverse complement strand
GCGCCGCCTTTTCGCGCGCCGCAGCTTGCGCGATCTGCTCCAAATGCTCGCCCGCACGCACGCTTAGTAACGCCGCAAAATCGCGCAGACTTCTGTTTTTCGCACCGATCGCCCTTTGCACGTCAGCCTCGCTCGCCTCCTCACAAAAGCTCTCGCGCAGAGCAAGCGTGCGCTCCATCATCTTGCTTCCGATATCCTCCATGCCCGCTAAATAGCCGGTTTTATTCATCTTTAAAATTTTCCTTTTAAATTTTCATTTAAATTCCACGCGGCACGCTTTTGCGTGTAAATTCTTGCCGCGCAAATTTCTCATCATTTGGTCTAAAGGTGCATTTTAGCAGGATTTAGGTAAAAAATCGCAAAACGAGGGGCGTCTATTCGTATTTTAAATTTTAGTGATTATTAGGGGGGGGTATAATTCTGCGAAATTTCTTAAATCAAGGAGGCGAATAAAATTTTAGCTACGTAAATTGACAATATCTGACAATGAAAAATGAAATAATACGAAAAATTTCAAAGGAGAAACGATGAAAAAAATCATCTTAGGTTTGGTCCTATTGGGCTCTGTGGCTTTTGGCATAACTTTTAGCAAAGAGCAAGTTAAACAATTTGAGCAAAATTGCGAAGCAGGCATTATTGGAGCCTGCGGTCTCGCTGGCCTTTTTTATCAACTTCCGACCGAACATGGAGGAAACGCATCCGATAGGGATTATAAAAAGACGGTCTATTTTTACAAAAAAGCTTGCGATGGAAATGTTTATATGATTTGCTCGGATTTGGGAGCAATGTATGAAGATATGGAAATGTTTATATGATTTGCTCGGATTTGGGAGCAATGTATGAAGATGGCGAAGGGGTAAAAAAAGACTATAAAAAGGCTGTCGAACTATATAATAAAGCTTGCGACGGCGGGGTTGCAGACGGCTGCAACAATTTAGGTTATATGTATACACATGACAAAGGGGTAAAAAGAGATATGACGCGGGCTACGGGATATTTTAGGAGAGCTTGCGATGCGGGGAGCTGGGTAGCGTGCGGGAATTTCGCTGCACAGCTTGAAATTGGCGGCGACAGAGCAAGGGCAGCGCAATACTATCAAAAAGCCTGCGAGCTGGGCAAAAAGGACTCGCCGTCATTAGACCATGAAAAAGACTATTTACGAAAATACTGCGACAAATACGACATACTAAAATAGCCCGCTGATCGATCTATCTTCTCTTAATCGGGCTACTTTCAGCCCGATAAAATTTAAAATTCCACCGCCTTGCACGCTAAATTTAATGCACCCGCTTCGCCCGAAAGGCGCGGGTGTGCGAATCGCGCCGCAAATTTACTCGCGCGCTAAACGCACCAAAGCTACGATGAGCTTGCGCTATAATAAATTTTTGCTGCGTAAAATTTAAAATTCCTCGCTAATTGCTGTGACGCTTTTACGCCAAGAGCGGGCGCGATTTCAAGCTCGCGAGCTCTATGTTACCGCTCCTTGTGCGAAATGCGAAACAACGCGCCGCATATTTTACGACGACGCTCCGCATTGCAAGCGGGACTTGCAAAATCTACGTACCACTCGTAGCGGTATCGCAAGCCACACAGCACGCTCTACGTGCCTTTTGGGCGCAAATTTACGCAGCGCGAATTTTAAAATTTCAAATGCAGCGCGCGAAATTTTAAAGCTCCATATCTCGCCCCGTACCCGGCAAAACGTGCCGGGCTTTAATCAAAGTGTGAAATTTTAAAGCTTCCTATCGCACCACAGGAATTTTGCGCCGTATCTATCGGATGGCACGCCGAGCTTGCGCGATATGTATTTATAGCTCAAGAAAAGCAAATTCCGCGCAAGAACACGGCTCGCACAACCAAGCGCGCTTAAATTTAACCGCTAGCGCAAAAATCCCGTTAGCGGCGAGCTTGCGCAAGCTGTTTTGCAAACGGCGCCGAGCCCCGCCAGATAGGCATCGCGCCCCGCCTGCACGCCGAGCGCAAACGCCCGCGCCATCAGCGCCAGATCCCCGCTCGTGGCGATCGCCGTATTTACCATCACCGCGGCGCAGCCCATCTGCATCGCCTCGCAGGCCTCGCTAGGCGCGCCAAGCCCCGCATCTACGATGATCGGCACGTCGATTTCGTCCAGTAAAATTTCGATCATTCCGCGCATCATCAGCCCGCGGTTGGAGCCGATCGGCGCGGCCAGAGGCATCACAGCGGCAGCCCCTGCGCTTACCAGATCGCGCGCGACGCACAGATCGGCGTGCATGTAGGCAAGCGGCACGAAGCCCTCGCGCGCCAGGGCCTCGCAGGCCTTGATCGTCTCGGAGTTGTCGGGCAGAAGGTATTTACTGTCGCCTATAATCTCGATCTTTACGAAGTCGCCGCAGCCCAGCTCGCGCGCGAGCCGTGCGATCCGCAGCGCCTCCTCGGCGTTTCGCGCGCCGCTGGTGTTCGGCAGCAGCGTAACGCCGCGGGGAATGAAATCCAAGATATTGCGGCTCTTGCTTTCGTTCACGCGGCGCAGCGCAAGCG
>CAUUSU010000297.1:0-2521 GCA_963547835.1 uncultured Campylobacter sp. | reverse complement strand
TGAAATTTACGGCAATCTGACCGCGCCGCGCGTGCCGATCTTTGCTTTTAATATGCAAGGGCTCGGCGCAGACGCGCTAGCCGGGGTGCTCGGGCAGAAATTTGAGATCCAGACCCGCGCAGGCTGCGACTGTGCCGCGCCTTACGGCTTTGATCTGCTCGGCTTACAGCCCGATACCGAAATGTCGCGCAAACCCGCTTGGGTGCGGGCTAGCTTCTCGTTCATCCACGACGAAAGCGACGTGGATTTCTTAGCGGAGGCGCTAAGACAGATTGCTAAAATTCGCGATAAAATCACCTTCGTAGCGGGCAAATATCGCTGCGGCAGCATAAATTAAGCTCGCGAAATTTTGTAGCAAGAGCCACTTTTAAATTTCACGGCGCGGGATTTTGAAATTTTAAATTGCGAGCTGAATTTATCGGCAGAATTCTGTTTTATGGAATTTTACGCTTTGGAATTTGAGCGGTAGAATTCCGTGCCGCGCGGATAAATCTCGGCGCAGCTAAATTTTAAAATTTCAAAATTTAGCTATTCAAATAAGCTTCGCAAATTTTGTATTTCGTGAACGCATGGAAAATTATGCGCCGTGGAATTTGAGCGGTAAAATTTGAAATTCCGCAAAGCCGAATTTTGCTAAGCAGAATTTCGCAACACAAGAATTCTACCGCAGAGCCTGTGGCGGTGAAAATTGGCGCGCCGTCTGAAAGCTAAATTAAGACGCGAGCGCTTGCGATAAGAGCGCAAATTTTAAGAAGCGAAATTCTGCGCCGCTAAAAGACGCAAAATTTCACCGAATTTATTCGCCGAATTCCTTCTGCAGCTTGTAAACCTTATCGTAATCGACCCCCTCGATGATGCGCGGACGCGAGGCGTTGAAATCCGCGTTTATCACCGAGCGAGCGGGATCGTACTCCGGTAGATCGGTCATCTCTAAAATTTCTGCGATCGCGTGGATGAGATCGTCGTTTAAAAACGGCCTGTCTTTGGCTGCCGCGATGCGCGCCCAAAGATCAGCGTTTTGCTCTTTGAACTTATCCGACGCCATGAAAATCAGCGGGATTTCGAGCGTGAAGCGGTTGATGCCGCCGTGGATCAGCTTGCCGCGGTATTGATAAAGGCTCTGGGCGTGGTCGCTGAAATAGACTATCAGCGTGTTGTCGCTTGCAAAAATTTTATAAATTTCGCTTACTATAAAATCGTTGTAAGCCACGGTGTTTAGGTAGTGCGCGAGCTCTTTTTTCTGCCCCTCATCAAGCGGCTCGCGCGAGATATCTGCGGCGCTAAATTTAGCAAAGCTTTTTGGATAGCGAAACTCATAGCTCGGGTGCGAACCCATCAGATGAAGGATGAAAAATTTATCCTTTTCCTGCGCGCTGCCCACCTCTGCGGCAGAGCTTTCGTCCTTGCGCGCAAGGGGCGATTTTCTCGCGCTCGATTTAAAATTTTTTATACTCGGCAGCATAACTTCATCGAGCGAGTAGGCGTATTTGTAAACCGGGATCTGGTTCGTAAAGTCCGAGTGATCCGTCATCTGCGCGCTCGCGCCGCTTGCGACCGCCCACTGCCCGTAGCGCTCCTGGTTGCTGATCCAAAAGGTCTCGTAGTTTGCGAGCCGCGCGAGATTTACGATGTCGAGGTTGGCGCTCCACGGGCGCTGCCTTTCGCTCTCGTAATTTCCGAAATTTAGCACGTATTTTAACACGTCATTGGTCTTAGCGCCCGGCGAGACGACGTCGCTAAAGGCGATTAGATTTCCGCTTTGCTCAAGCGCTTGCAGATTCGGTGTGGTGGGCAGATAGTAGCCGTATAAGCTCATGAAATTTCGCTGCAGGCTCTCTCCGATAATAAAAACGACGTTTGAGATGCGGTTTGGTGCGGTTTTATGCGAATGTGAGGCGTAAATGCTTTGGTATCCGGCTTGCAGCTCGCGCACGCTTTTAAAATCGGCGCCGAAATAATCCTTCGTAACGAAAGCAAAATTGTAAATCGGAATTTTATTTAGCGCGATTATGATGCTGGCGCGCATTTTCGAGCTTTTGGCTACGTAGCTTTTAAATGCCGCATGCGCGATAAAAACGAGCAA
Organism: uncultured Campylobacter sp.; assembly: GCA_963547835.1. Taxonomy (GTDB): domain Bacteria; phylum Campylobacterota; class Campylobacteria; order Campylobacterales; family Campylobacteraceae; genus Campylobacter_B. Next base: position 438 of record CAUUSU010000297.1, on the reverse strand, counting down.
GCTAAGCAAAAAGGCTAGCTTTATCGCGCGACATAGCTTCATCCGCACTCGCTGGCTCACTCTAAGCCTAAGGGCAGCGAAGACGAAAATTAAAAGCGCCAAAAAAGCCGCGATAAGCTTAAAATTTAAAAACGCATGCGCGAACTCAAAGGCCTCCTTGGGCGTCGTTTGCACTAGCGCGTCCAGCGTGCCGTGCGAGTAGGTAAGCTCCAGGCTAAAGATCAAAAAAATCTGAGCGATCGCGAAGGCTACGTTTAGCGCCAGAAGTGCAAAGGCTAGAATTTTATATAGCCTGGCGCTATAAAAGCTAAGCGCGTAAAGCGCGAAAAAAAGTATCGTCACGCCGCAGATCGCAGATGCCGCAAAAAACAGCGCCTGCGCAGAGAGCAGCTCGCCGCTGCGCGCGATAAGAAGCAACCCGAGCGCTAAATTTAATAC
>CAUUSU010000296.1:0-2525 GCA_963547835.1 uncultured Campylobacter sp. | reverse complement strand
GCGCACGGCAACCTCACGGGCTATGCAGGCGGCATCGATAGAAAAATCAAGCTGCTGAAGCTCGAAGGCGTCGATATGCGAGGGCTTTTCACGCCCACGAAAGGTACCGCTTTATGAGCGGCGCGGCAAAATTTGAAAGATCGCAAAATTTTAATGCTTGCGCCAAGTCGCGATAGAGCCGATTAAATTTAAGCGATCCGTCCATGCCGCACGCAGGATAGACGCAAGCGGCGATTAAATTTAAACCCGAGGGCACAGCAGCGCTCTAAATTTCACCATAGCGTTAGCAGCACCCGCATCCTGCGGGAAGCAAACAGACGCCGCGCCGCGATAAAATTTAAACTGCACCGCCGGGAGCATTAAAATTTATGCCGCAATTCCCGTCTATCAAATCAAAACAAATCCGCGCCGCGATTAAATTTAAACCGAAGCGAGTTTCGGATATCAAATTTTAACCGCAATCCGCCGCCCTAAACGAATCTGTAAAAATTTCTCGGCAAAATTTCGCCGATTTATCGGATCGTAAATTTTAAAGCCCAGGCGCAACCGAGCTTTAAAATAAAATTTTACGACTCGTGCGGCTCTTATTATCGAGTTTCGTTTAAATGGAGTAAATTTAAAATTTCGCCTCCTGCTCGTTTAATAAAATTTTATCGCAAAAACCCACCTAAAAATGGGGAAAACCCGCTATAATCTTGAAAAAATTATGGAGCGCTTTTTGGAAAAATTTCTACTCTTCGCCGCGATCTTACTCATCGCAAGCATCGTGCTTAACAAGATCTCGGGCAAATTCGGACTTCCTTCGCTCATCGTATTTTTGGCAGTGGGGATGCTCGCGGGCTCGGATGGGCTTCTGCGCATCGATTTTACGAGCCACCGAATCACTCAAGACGTCGGTATGATCGCGCTTATTTATATTTTATACGCGGGCGGGCTCGATACGAATTTAAAATCGATTCGCCCTGTAATGGCTAGCGGTATCATCTTAGCGACGCTCGGAGTGGTGGTCACCGCATGCGCGACGGCGGTTTTGGTTAAAATTCTGCTCGGCTTCAGCTGGCTTGAAGCGCTGCTTTTGGGCGCCATCATCTCCTCGACCGACGCTGCGGCGGTCTTTGCGATACTGCGCGCAAAGGGAATTTCGCTGAAAAATAACCTCGGCCCGCTGCTTGAGCTCGAATCGGGCAGCAACGACCCGATGGCGATCTTTTTGACCGTCACGATCATCCAGATCATCTCGCTAAATCAAAGCCCGAGCGCGATCGATATGCTGACGCTGCTAATCAAGCAGTTTTTTATCGGCGGGCTTATGGGATACGCCTTCGGCAGGGCGCTGCCGTCGATTTTCAACAGATTGAGGCTAGAGCATTGGGGGTTGTATCCAGTGTTTTCGATGGCGTGGGTGGCGCTGCTTTTTACGCTGTGCATGAAGCTCGGCGGCAACGGCTACATCGCCGTTTACGTCGCGGGAATGTTCGTCAACAAGCGAGAATTCGCGCACAAGAAAAACCTCATCGGCTTTCACGACGGCATAGCGTGGACTATGCAGATCACGGTATTTATCACACTCGGGCTTTTGGTTTTCCCGTCCGAGCTGCCCGCCGTCGCGCTTATGGGCTTCGTAACGGCGCTATGGCTGATGTTTGTCGCGCGGCCTTTGGGAGTATTCATATCGCTTGCGTTCTCTAAATACAGCAAGAAAGAGAAGGTCTTTATCTCATGGGTCGGGCTTCGCGGCGTCGTGCCTATCGTGCTTGCGACCTATCCGTATGCCGCGGGGATCGAGCACGCGGGGCTTATCTTTAACACCGTCTTTTTTATGGTCCTAATCTCGGTGCTAATACAAGGAATGAGCCTCGAGCGCGCCGCGGATAGATGCGGGGTGCGCGAGCCGCCGGAGCCTGAGAGCGCGGAGCCGAATTCGAATATGCCGATCCTTTATCGCACGCTGCGCCAATACACCGTGGATCACGGCTGCGTGCTGATCGATAAAATTTTAGCCGAGCTTGAGCTGCCGGAGGATTTCCTCGTCATCCTAATCAGGCGGCACGGCGAATACATCAAGCCTACCGGCTCGACGGTGCTGCAAGAGGGCGATCTGCTGCTCGTCCACTGCGATGAGGAGAGCGTATACAACGCGGTTTTGAAGGGCTTTGAGCCGCCCAAAGCGTGAGCGGCTCGGAATTGCGGCGCAAAATTTTAGTTTGGCGCGCCTTTTACCGCGCGCAACGACTTGATTATCCGCGCCTAAATTTACGCCCTCGCGTAAAAATAGCCGGTTGCAAAGGCGTAATTTTAAATTTCGCAGAGTCTCCCAAGCTTACGAAATTTAAAATTTCAGCCGCACGAAATTTTACCCAAAAGCATCATGTATTAACGGGGTGCCGATCCGTTTTGAAATTTAACCGCGCAAATTTTAAATTTTCTAAATTTCGTAAATTTCAAAAAGGTCTAAATTTGGCGGATTCCAAACGGATGAAATTTTGAGTCGGCTTGCCGAGACGCTATGTCCTTGACGATAGATT
>CAUUSU010000295.1:0-2525 GCA_963547835.1 uncultured Campylobacter sp. | reverse complement strand
CGCTCATTAGCAGATAGCCCGCGTCTATCAGGCGCTGTTTGGCGGCGGCGATATCTGAGCACTCGATCAAAATATCTACGATAGGCTTCGCCCAAATACCGCTTACTGCGGTGCTGCCGATATGGTGGATCTCGATCTCGCCAGGGTCTCGCAGCAGCCCACGCAAAATTTTGCGCTCCTGCCTAAAGTATTCGCTCCAGCGCGGATCGTGCGGCACGAGACGTATCGGAAAGAGCCGCCACAGCTCCTGCAGGCTCATCGAAAGGAGTTTGTTGCTCATCTTAACTCCAAAGTATTGGGTGAAATTTGAATGGATGGCGGGTAGATAGGGATTCGAACCCTAGAAGGCTGACGCCTTACGCGCTTTCGAGGCGCGCTCCTTCGACCGCTCGGACATCTACCCGAATGAAAATGTAATTTAAGCCAAAAATGCCTTAATAACAGATTTAAAAATGAAATTCCGCGTGAAATTTCGCCTGATTTTGCGAGCGGGGGTTGAAATTTAACGGCGCAAATTTAGATTTAGTTTTAAATCCACGGCTTAAAGTGCGGCGCGGTGCGCTTTGGGCATAAAATTTGCTTTCGCGCGTAGTTTTGGGTACGGAATTTTACCGCTTTATGGATGAAATTTTATAAAGCAGCAGCGCTTTACGCTCTGCGCGGCTTTTGCGAGCAAGTAATTTTAGCATCTCGCGGGCAAATTTTATCGCGGCGGCGGCAAAAATTCCGAGGAGCTATGCGGCACGTGTGCAGTTAAGCGGCAAGAAATTTTAGGTCGGACGGTAAGAAATTTCAACACGCCGCGCAACGACGCAGCCCGTGCGCGAGACCGAACGGCTAGCCGCTAAATTAACGAGCTAAATTCGGCGAGCAAAATTTAATGCGCAAAATTTAACGCAAACGGCGCGATCTTAAGCGTTAAAATTTAACGAGCAGAATTTTTAGCGAGCGAAAAACTCGCGAGAGAATTTATCGCCGAAAACCCCGTGCTATCGGGCGAAATTTAACGCGGCTTTTCGCGGCGCGAGTATAATTTGAAAATCCGCTCCTCCTTTGCGCGCTCGGTCCGCTTTCGCTAGACTCGGCAATGAAATTTGAACCCAAAATTTCAAAATCTGTTTTCAAAAACCGATATAGGCTTTTGGAAATTTCCTCTTCAGTGCCAGATCGCAAATCCGGGTAAGACGTAGATCCACGCGCTCCTCGCCGAAGCTGTTGCGATACACTGCGGTGAGCTTGCAGTAATGCAGCCATTGCCGTACCGCCTCGTTTTTCGCCTCGCTGCCGCCTAGCCAGTTCGCGCACGCCGCGGCTACGTAGGTCCTCGGACCATCCGTCCGAACTCCGAGCCCCGCCTATCTTTGTGCTTGTGAGCGTCCTTCGTGAGTTTTAAAATTTCTAAAATTTCAGCCTCGCAAGGTATCATCTGATCCACGTTAGTACCGTTACCGCGCCGATGAGGGCGGAGTAGGAGCCCATCTTTAGCGGCCTTATGATCTCGCTCGCGTCGTTTTTATGCGATCGCCTAAGCATCGCAAGCGCGCACGCGGCGCTGTCCGTGACGGTCTCCTGCGGTAGATGCGCGCTACGATCTTTTCGATCTCGCCCGTACCGCAGTGAAATTTATCGCGCCCAGCGCCTTTAGCATCTCGCTTTTGACCTCCCACGTACGCGCGTCTTTCAGCTCTCGCAAAAATTCTGCGTAAAGCTGCTCGCCAAGCGTAGTAAGAGCGTGTTTGCGTATGAGTTTTGCCCCTCGGATACGCTGCGCCGAGCGTTTGGCGTTTATCATATCGCAAGCCGTTTTGATAAGCTCCTCGTTTGAAATTTGAGCCGTTTTCTCCATTTAGATTGAAATTTTACGCAAAAGCTCATCGTCGCGGCGGCGAAAAATCACTCGCCGTTTATAAATTTCATGCGCCGCCCTACAAAACCGAGATAAAAATTTTGATCTCGTCTCCGCCGTAAAACTCAAAATCCGTTCCAAACGCTCTTTTTAGTTCGCCCGCCTCAAAAAAGCTCCAAATTTTGCTCCAAAACTTTGCTACGTTTTGCGGCCCATTCGGGAAACTAAAAACGGCGTATTTGCCGCTTTTGATCTCCAAGGCTTCGTCGCTGCGGGGCGCTTTGGTGCCGATAAAGATATCGTAAAGCCCGTCGGCGCCGTCTTCGTAATCGTAATAGACGCTGTAAATCTCGCTCTGCCCGTCATAACACTCTTTCATAAATTTCGCCCACAGCGCGGGAATTTTGCCGCTCCCGCCTAGCTCGTCCGCGTTTTTCGTGCGGGCTTTTAACCCGTAAATTTTAAATCCGTCTAAATATGAAATTTTGATTTTTTCGCTCAAATTTTACCCTTTCCGCTACTGCTCTAAAAGCTCTCTCGCCTGCTTTGCGATCGCGACGTCGGTGAAGCCGAAAAGCTTAAACAGCTCGTTTGCGTTGCCGCTTTCGCCGAAGCTTTGTATGCCGTGTACCGCGTCTGCAAATTTATACCATTCAAGCGCGCTTGCGGCTTCGACGGC
>CAUUSU010000294.1:0-2534 GCA_963547835.1 uncultured Campylobacter sp. | reverse complement strand
CGCCCTCTTGCATCCGCACGACGCTTTGCTTTACGTTTTCGGTGACGATGAGCCCTGCAAGCGTGGCGCCGCGATCGTTGAAAACCCTAACTACGTCGCCGTTTTTAAGCCCTCTTGCTTCGGCATCTTTTGGGTGCATCCACACGGGCTCGCGACCGCTGATTTCTTCTAAGCTTCGTAGCCAAGTGTTGTTTAGCTGCCCGTGCAGGCGGTATTTCGGATGTGGGGTTATTAAATTTAGCGGATATTTTTGCGTCTTTTGCGCATCACCCAGCCACTCCATCGGCTCCATCCAAGTTGGATGCGCAGGGCAGTCGTCCAGTGCCGCTTTAGCGATCTTTTTCGAGACGACTTCGATCTTTCCCGACGGCGTTCCGAGGCGGTTTATGATAGGATTTTTTCTAAATTCCTCCATCGCTACGTATTCGTAGGCGTGCTTTGGAATTTCAAATTTCACGAAGCCCTTTTTCCAAAACTCCTCAAATTCCGGCATCTTTATCTTCGAAGCATCGGCTTTTTTCTTCGAAGCGTCGTAAAACTGCCTGATCCACTCCATCTCGCTCTTGCCCTCGCTAAACGCCATATACTCCTTCTCGCCGAACTGCTTTAGAATTTCGCAGTAAATTTTATAGTCGTTTTGCGCCTGCTCGTAAGGCTCGGCGATCTTATGCATAGCGATGATAAATTTATTCGTATGCGACTTGGTTATGTCGTCGCGCTCCTGCTCGGTGGTGGCGGGCAGCACGATATCGGCCATGCGCGCGCTCGCCGTCCAGAAGCACTCTTGGACTATGAAGGTGTCGAGCTTTTCAAACGTGCGCGCGAGCAAATTCGTATCGGGGTGGTGCAGATATGGGTTACCGCCCGCCCAGTAGGCAAGCTTGATGTCGGGATAAGTTATCTTTTTGCAGTTAAAATCTATCTCCTTGCCGGGGTTATTGATACAATCGACGATACGCGAGACGGGGATTGCGATGTTGTCGCGGTTTTTCCACTCGCCCTCGCTGGCAGGCACGATACTCATGCTGCCTAAGCCCGGGAAAGCCGAGGAAGTAGTCGCCGCGCCGCTTGAGAGGCTTAGCGCACTTCCTACAGGAGCTGCGGGGCTAGGGCAGCCGCCGTCGCTGTAATGATAGCCAAAGCCGTATCCGCCGCCCGCAAGCCCGATCTGGCCCACGAAAGCGGCAAGCACCGTCGCCATCCAGTGAAACTGCTCGCCGTGATGAGCGCGCTGCGGACCCCAGCCGCACATTATCATAGTGCGCTTGCTGCCTAAAATTTTAGCTAAGCCTTTGATCTCATCCTCGCTCACGCCGCAAATTTTAGACGCCCATGCCGCATCTTTTTTCAGCCCATCTTCGCTTTCGCCTCTAAGATAGGCTTTAAATTCCTCCGCGCCGTGAGTGTATTTTTTAAGAAATTTTTCATCCGCAAGCCCTTGCGCCATCATCTCATAACATATCGCCATCATCATCGCAACGTCGGTGGTAGGGTTGATCGAAATGTGCTCAGAGCCTAAAAATTTAGCGGTGTTATTATAGACCGGATCGATCGTGATCACCTTTACGCCGCGCTTTTGCATCTGCTCTTTTAGCTTTGCGAAATACAAATAGCTCTCGTGATCGGGCACTGCCCATGCGATCTGATTGGTATTGATCGGATCGGCACCCCAGATGAGCACCGCTTCGCTATGCTTTAGGATCGTAGGCCACGCGGTTTGCAGAGCGTTGGCCTCGTCCGTTCCGCTGATGTGCGGGGTTATCGCACTTATACAGTGGCACGAATAGTTAAGCTTTCTCGTAGTGTAGCCGCCGATGATATTTAGCATGCGACCGAGTAGAGTTTGCGGGTTATTTACGCTGCCGACGCTGTACCAGCCGTAGCTGCCGCCGTAAATCGAGCTTGCGCCGTGCTCTTTAAGTACGCGCTTTAGCTCGTCCGCTACGAGTTTATACGCCTCATCCCAGCTAATCTCGATCCACTCGTCCTTGCCGCGCATGCTTTTGTCGCTCTGCCAGCCTTTTTCTAGATAGCCTTTTCGCACGCATGGTCGCGCGATGCGCGTAGCGTCGTATGTGCGCGCCGCAAGCCCCTGAGTAAGACTGACCGGGAAAAAATCTAGCTCGCTTGCGCTTAAAACGCCTTCAAATTTACCGTTTCGCCTAAGAGCCCTAACCGCGCCGAAATGCGAGGCGGTGATCGGCGCATCCTCGCTATTCATCAGATCGTCGCTGATGACGCTAGTAGCGTTTGCACTCGCCGCACCTGCCGCACTCGCGGCAACGCCTTTTAAAAATTCGCGTCTTTTCATTTTCTCTCCTTTAATGTGAAATGAATGAAAGATTTATGGAATTTTAGCATTAAAAATTGCGAATTTTTCGGTCTTAAAACGAAATTTTAAGTTATAGGGCGAAATTTTATTTTTCTATTTTTAAAAGAGCGTTCAAATTTCGTGGCTTAAAAAGCTTAAATTATAAATTAAGTTTTTAAAATAATTTTACTTTAAAAATTGACTTTTGAAATTTTGCACATCG
>CAUUSU010000293.1:0-2548 GCA_963547835.1 uncultured Campylobacter sp. | reverse complement strand
CTATGTGCACGCCGCGCAGGTCCTTGGCGATGTAAAGATCGGCGATCGTGCGCACCATTTTTTTCGCCATTTGGTAGCTCGCCGTGGACGACAAAATATCATTAAGACCGAAATTCTCCATCAAAAGCGGAATGCGAACGCGCGCCAAAACCCCCTCGCCGGGCTCGCTCGCGCTCTTTTTCAAAAACGAAATTTTAATCCTGTGCGCGATGCCTATGAAACGCGGCTTAAGCTCAATGAGCCTAGCTCTAGGCGCTTGCGGCAGCGAGACAGGACGCGAAGCGTTTGCAATAGGCAGAGCCTGCGGACGCTCTCGAAGGCTCGCGCGCTCTTTCGTAGGCGCTTTGCGCGCAGGTTTGTCATAAAAATTTACTGGCTTGGCCGCAAAAGTTGATTCGCTCCCAAAAGCAGCAGACGCGGGCTCATCACCAAGCGCCCCCTCCGCCATAGAAGAAGCAACCGCAGAATTCTCACCCGTTAACGCGGGCTGTGCGGATTGCTCAAATTCGAGCGCAAATTTATTTCCCGCTTGCGGCGGCAAATTTAAAGGGCGCCACTCTTGTGCGGAGCTTTTCTGCTCTAAATTTTGCCCGGCGGAATTTTCGGGCGCGTAATTTTGCCCTTTTGCCAAAAACATTGAATTCTCACCGACGAAATTCTCATCTTGAGGCATAAATTCCGAGGCATTTTCTAAGGCAAAATTTGCGGCACGGCAGCTAGCGAAATTAGCGCTTTGCCCCTTGGAAAACTCGGAGCCTTGAGGCTTGCAATCATTTGCGCACTTTATATCAAGCGCAGAATTTACGAAAGTGGAATTTTTTGATGCAGAGCTTTGCGCCGTAGAATTTTTACTTCGTAAGTCCGCGTCCTGCTCTGCTACAAACGAATTTTCAGCCGTAAAATCCTCTGCTTGCGCCATAAAATTAGAATTTTGCGCCTCAAAGGTGGAATCCCTCACGAGCGCAGAGCTTTGCGCGGAAATAAAATTTCGCGATGCAGGAATGAAGCTTTGCCCTTTGGCAGAATTCGCAGGCGCAGAGCTTTGCGGCATAAATTTGTCACTCCTCGCATTTTCGCTCTCTTCGAAACTAGCGGCGAGCCCCACGCTCATGTCATCCTGCGCGGCGCCATTTTGCAAAATTAAATTCTCGCGCGTCGTATCCCACGCGGTATTTGCGCAAAATTCCGCCCGAGTTGCGCCATAAAATTCTGCTTGCGAAACATCTTGAAATTCTGCTCGTGAAGCAAAATCTCGCGCACTCTGAGCGCTGCGCGTAGAAAAATCTCGCTCGCCGCGCCTTGCATTTGTAGTATACGAAGTCTTTGCCAAGCTGTCGCCAGCCTCGGGCGAAACTGCGCTTAAATCTCCTTCGCAAAAGCTACCAAAATCGCAGGCGTCGCCAAACTCTGCATAGCCATCTGCCGCGCGGAGACGATCTGCGCGGGCTTTCTTTTTGGGCGTAGAAGAGAGCGTGAGCCTGCCTGCAAGCTCGCGTCCGCCAGAGTTTAAAATCCCAAAAATTCTAGCTCTAAAGCGCTCAAACTGCTCGCCACTGAGCGAAATTTTGTCGTTTAGGCTCTGCACGCCGAAGTCTGCAGCGGTAAAATTTACGATCGCTCCGTCCCTACTCGCGACGCGCACACGACCTTTGACCGAGCCTTTTAGCTTAAAATCGCTGCCTGCGAGAATTTTTTTCATCAATTCCTTCGGATTGTAGGGCATTTTAGCGCTCGCCAAAAACCACTTCATTAAATTTAGCGACGAAGCTTAGCGGATTGACGCTCACGCCGTTGATCGCGATGCCGAAGTGCAGATGCGGGCCGCTGACTCTACCGCTCTCGCCCGAAAGCGCGATTTCATCGCCTTTGCGAACGTGATCGCCAAGCGTCACTTTGATCTCGCTTAGATGATAGTACTGCGAATAGATGCCGCCGCCGTGATCGATCACGACCGAGCCGCCCGCGTAGTAGCGGTCTTTGGCGATGACTACGACGCCGTCGTTGGCGGCGCGCACCGCAGTGCCTACTGCGGCGCGATAATCGGTGCCGCTGTGATAGCTTTTAAGCTCGCCATTAAAGGTGCGGGCATTGCCGAATGCAGAGGTTATTTTGGAGTTTAAAGGCAGCTCAAACGGCGTGGAAAAAAGATAGCGCGGCGTGGTGATCGCATAGATCGCGTTGGCTTCGTCGAGCTCTTTTTTGATACGTGCGGCGGCTTCTTTAGGCGGTTTAACTTTACCCGGAGCGACACTTAGAGTCTCTTTTTTATACTCGCCCTTTTTCAAAGCGACGATCTGTTCGTGGCTGCCACTTTGATCTACTATCCGCAGCGCGAAATCTCCCTTAGCGCGGTAGTTTGCCGCCAAAACGGCGATTTTATCGCTAGAATTTGGCGCCTCGATGAGAGGGATTTGCTTTGAGCCAAAGCTCAACTCGGTTGTGCTTTTATATAATTTTAAGATAACAACATCACCGTTTACTATGTCTAAAGCGAAAATTTTGATCGCCAAAAGTGCAAAAATAGCTAGAAATTTCATAAATTTTCCAA
>CAUUSU010000292.1:0-2549 GCA_963547835.1 uncultured Campylobacter sp. | reverse complement strand
GAGCCGATGAAGCTGCCCGGATTTGCGTAAATTTTACTCGCCCACACGCCGCCTAGATAGCTGCCGCTCGCCATCGTGCCCTTGGCGTAAGCAACGACCGGCTTGCGCGAGTTTAACGACTTGATAGCCAGCGAAATTTCCACGCTCGGGCTCAGCGCGCCGCCGGGGCTGTCGATCAGCAGAAGCACCCCCTTAATCGCCTCGTCGTTTTTCAGAGTTTCGATCTTTTCTAAAATTTCGCTATCGTCCATTATCGCGCCGCTTAGCGAAAGCTGAGCGAGATTCGCACCCTTTTGTTGCGCGCTTTCGCCGCCAGCAAAAATCAAAAACAAAATAAGCAGAAAAATCAAGGATTTAAAGTATTTGTTGATAAACCCGAGCACGGCGCCGATCGGCGCAAAGATGTTTTTTAGAAATTGCATTTCATTCCTTCGATAAAAAGTGATTTTGCGTTTTTGCTCTGTAAAATGAGCTGTAGCGGCAGCTGGCTTTGCTCGCACTCAATGCCTTCAAAAACGGCGATGTCGGCGAGCTTACCGGCTTTCAGCTCGCCCAAATTTAGCCCAAGTGCCGCAGCAGCGTTTCTCGTCGTGCCTAAAAGTAACGCCCGCGCCAGCTCTGCCAAACCCAGCTCGTCGTGCATCATTAAATTTGCACGCAGCTCGTCTAAAAAGCTTAGACTGAAATTCGAGCTAAGCCCGTCGGTAGCGATGTTGTAATTAAGCCCGCTTGCGAGCAGCTTTTTAAAGCTCAGCCTCTTTTTGCTAAGCAGGCGGTTGGAGCGCGCGCAGTGCGTGATCGAGTGGAGCTTCGGATCAAAGATGCTAAAATCATCCACCCAAACGCAATGCGTAAAAAGCGTGCGAAGCCCGCTAAAATGCGCTACGAAGCTCTGCGGCGAGTAAAAAGGCGCAGGCGCGGGATTAAATTTGGCAAGCCGGGCCTTAAATTTGCCGCGACCCGTGCGCAGCCACTGCCGCTCATACGCGCTCTCCATAAAATGCGTGCTTATAGCAAGCCCGTTTTCGCGGGCAAGCCTGGTCGCAAACTTCGTAATCTGCGGGTGCGTCGAATACGGCGAGTGTACCGACACGGCGGGGATGAAAAGCGAGCTTGCAAGCGCCTTTGAGCGCTCAAAACGCTGCTTAAATTTCAAAATATTCTCCGCCGCAGCGTCCTTGCTCGCGCCTAAAATTTCATTAAAAAACACGGTTCTAATGCCGCTTTGCGCGCAAGCTTCAGCCTCGCCGCCGAAGCTTGAAATTTCGCCGATCGTGCCCACACCGCTTTGCATCATCGCGGCGATCTGCTCCAAGATCAATCGTCCGCGCGCCGCGGCGTCAAGCTGTTGCCTTGAGGCGATGACGCTGCCTAGCCAATCCAAAAAATCGCCGTAACGCAGCGTGCCTTTGTTTGCGCTAAATTCCAAATGCACGTGCGGATTTATAAACGCAGGCATCGCTATGTCGCCGCTAAAGTCTAAAATTTCGGCTTGCGGGTATTTGCGCGCCGCGCTTGCAAAGGTGCAGACCTTGATTATTTTCTCGTCAAAGACGATCGCGCCCTCTTTTAAAATTTTAAAATTCTCATCGCAGACAAGAACCCACTTCGCCCTTAAAATTCTCATCGTTTTCCTTATCTAAAACAGCGCGTGATTTTAGCATAAAATTCTCTTCCGCGCTAAATTTAGAGATAAAATTTTATCGCTTGGGCTTGAGCGGGCAAATTTGGCGTCATAGTAAAAAATAAGCTCGCTTTGGTTATAATTTTTGCTTAAATTTCAAAACAAGGACGCAAAAATGAAAATTATGGTGATTCAAGGACCAAATATCAATATGCTCGGTATGCGCGAGCCCGCTATTTACGGGGTTATGAAGATGGAGGATATCCATAAGCAGATGAAGGCGGTCGCCGATCAGAGCGGCAATGAGATCGAGTTTTTCCAGAGCAATTTCGAAGGCGAGATCGTCGATAAGATCCAAGAGTGCTTCGGCACCTGCGACGGCATCATCATCAATCCCGCCGCCTACACGCACACTTCGCTCGCCATCCGCGATGCGCTCGCCGCAGTTAGTCTACCCGTGATCGAGGTGCATATCTCAAACATCGCTCGCAGGGAGGAGCTTAGACAAAAAAGTCTAATAGCACCCGTAACAGCGGGTCAGATCATCGGGTTCGGCCCCGTAGGGTACCATCTGGCAATGATCGGAATGATTCAAATTTTTGAGCAGATCAAAGCCGCCAGAGCCGAGCAGAAAGCCAAATAAGTTTGGGATTAAATTTGAAAAATTTTATCTTAAAGGACGAAAACGCTGTTTACCACGAGTGCGGATACAGCTGCGACAACGCGATATTTCTAAGTCTCGCGGGGCACAAATTTTTCCTCACTGATGCGCGTTATAGCATCGAGGCGCGCGAGCTTTGCCAAGATACCGAAGTGATCGAGGTCGAGCGAAATTTGATAAAAGACACGCGGCTGTTTTTGCGAAAGGCGGGCGTAAAGGAGCTTAGCTACAACCCGTACGATTTTAGCGCGGGCGAGTGGGAAG
>CAUUSU010000291.1:0-2550 GCA_963547835.1 uncultured Campylobacter sp. | reverse complement strand
TTAGAATTTTAATATTCTTTTTTATATAATTGCTAAAATTTTTTAAAGGATCAACATGACCCCAGTCGTATTAGATAGCGTTAAACACGCGGATTTGAAATATCACGCAGACGCATTTCCCACCGCGCCTTTTGTACCGGTGATCGCGCCGGAGATCCCGTTTTGCGCGGACAACCTCGTTATCGTATTTACCATTGAAAAAGAGCCCAAAATGGTGGCGCTGCTAGGGCGCACCAAAAACGTTCTAATCGATAAGGATTATAAAGGAACGGTGCCTTCCTCGGTGCAGAATTATCCGTTTTTCTTAGCTCAAATCGGCGATCAAACGGCGATCTGCTTCGATAAAGACGCGCAGCAAATCAAAGGCGACGGTGAGGCGCTTTTTAAAGACGGCAAGCCGACGCCGTTTTTACAAAATTTAAAAGAGGTGATGAAAAATTACGCCGATTTGGACATGCGCACGCGCGTTGCGGCGGCGGAATTTCAAAAGGCGGGGATTTTAGAAGCCAAGGAGCTCGGCATGAACTCTAGTGGCAAGGAATCGTCTCTGCTGAACGGCTTTTCGGTCGTAAATCGCGAAAAGCTTTTGAAGCTAAGCGATAAAAAGCTTGCGGATTTTGCGCGCCGCGGATATCTGGAACTAGCGTATTTTCACTTAAAAAGTCTTGCAAATTTTCAACGCCTAGGCGATAAGATCATGCAGCTCGACCCGCCGATTACGCCGAAAGAAGCGAAAAAATAGACCATTTTCGCCTCCTAAGTAGCTCATAATTTTTAGAATTTTATGATTTAATGTCGCAGAATTTAATTCCTAAAAGCGCCATTGCGCGAAATTGTCGCAAGTATTTTACGGCGTGAGTTATTTTTATAAATACCAATTAAGCTTATCTAGTAGCATAAGCTTTAGAGCTTAAATGACTTTATTCGCAGCTAAGATTAAGCGTACTGCGAGGCTGGGCGCATAATTCTGCCATAAAATTTTATGGCAGAATTTATCACCCTGCCCACGCAGGATTTTATATCCAATATCCTCCGATGCTAGAAATATTGCATGGAATTTTACTTAATTTAAATAAAATTTTTTGTCATATAAATTTATAAAATTTAAGCCTATTTTTTAAGCTTGAATTACGCTTTTAAAACAAAGTGCTGTGATAGAATTTTAAACGGAGTGCTTAAATTTAGCCCGCGCGGTTTATAGATAATTCAGCGCGAGCCGATCTGTTTTCGCAAATTTTAATTTAAAGAAATTCCGTGCCATTTTTAAGACCCGTTTACGACGCTGTGTCGCCCCGAAAAACAGATCTCGCTTGCGCTAAAAACGTCCGCTCTGCCAGCTGCGGGGATAAAATTCTACCGGCCGATACGGCGTATCTGCCGATCCATCTAAATCGTCGAGATATAAAATTGCCGCAGTCTAGCGCGACAAGCTGTAAAATAGCGTCGGTAGCGCCGTCTGAGAGAAGTATCAAGGATACGATAATTGGCGAACTACGAAGCAGAATGCGACGAAATTTTACTTCTTTGCGGCAAACAGCAAAGGCACAAAAATTTAAAGTCACAGCAGGACGCAGGAAATTTTAGAACGCGCCTTTTTAACCTCGTCAAATCGCACGCTTGGTAGAACAGAGCAAAATTTCATAGCCACAAGAATTCCGCCTTGCTAGGCAGATTTCGCTTTATCAAGCAAAGTACGCTCGCAAAATAAAATTCCGCCTAGCGAAGCAAAACCTCTGCCGTAACTAGGCGTCATGGATAGAGGTGCCGCAGATAAAATTCGCCGAGCAAAACAAAACTTCGCTCGTTCGGCAAATTCCGTCCTGCAGAATAAAATTTCGCGGCGGAATAAGCGAGCTAAATTTAAAATCAAATCTGTGCGCGGAGTAGAAAGCGCCCTAGCTAGGCTCGCGCCGCCGCTAGCGTTATGATCCGCTTAACCACCTCGCTCGCCGCTTTTAAAGAGCTTACGGGCAGATACTCGTAGATCGAGTGGAAATTGTGCCCGCCGGTAAAGAGGTTCGGGCACGGCAGCCCCTTTGCAGAGATGACGGCGCCGTCGTAGCCGCCTCGCATAGGCTTGATCTTGGGCTCGATATTTAGGCTTTTAAAAGCTTGCTTCGCAAACCGAATTGCCGGTGCGTCGTCGTTTTTCAAAAAGTTATAGACGTTTTTGTAGCGGTCGTTTAGCGAAATTTCGATCCGATCGCCCCAGATCGCGCGAAGCCCGTCCGCCGTCTTTTGCAAAAATTCCATGCGCTGCTCGTATCTTTTCTCGTCAAATTCCCTCACGTCGATCTTTAGGACTGTCTTTGCGCTGTTGCCGCTAAGCTCCTTGACCCAAAAATAGCCCTCCTTGCCCTCGGTGTATTCGGGCGCCTCGCCCGCAGGCAGCAGCGAGATAAACTTATGCGCCAAAAGCAAGGAATTTACGAGCTTGCCCTTGGCGTTCATCGGATGAGCGGACTCGCCTTTGAAGGTAACGACGCAATCGCCCGCGTTCCAATTCTCGTAGATAAACTCGCCGATGCCGCAGCAATCAAGGCAGTAGCC
>CAUUSU010000290.1:0-2555 GCA_963547835.1 uncultured Campylobacter sp. | reverse complement strand
ATCGAAATCAAGGCACTAAAAGCGTATTTGCGAGAACAAAATATTGAAGTGAGACTGTAAATTTAGTCAGGTTTATACCGTGGGGTTGAAACTTAGCCGCCAAAGCGACCAAATAATTAATTTTATTTCAGCCTTTATTATCTTGCAAGTTTTTTGCAAGCATCGTTTTTGCTTAGATAAAATTTCTTCGTTTTAGCTAAATTATAAGCTTTTTTTATGATACTTTTCCATCTTCTACCCGCCACCTGCACTACTACCATTATGGAAGATAAAGGTACAGCTCTCATAGATATTTACTCGATTTATTTTAATTTCATCCGATACTTTACGACGAAAAAATTTCAAAATTTAGCTTTAAATTTATCGTCATTTTGCTATGATTAGTGAAAAATAATGAAAGCGTGAATGCGTAAATGATAATCTCTGCCGGACGAAATGAAATTTTTGATTTTGCCCTGCCTATGGGCGTAGGACTAGTGGATATGAGTATAAATTTGACTAAATTTTTATGCGAAAATAGGCAAAGCTTGCCGAGTGAAATCATTTTCGTGGGTTCTGCAGGGCTATACAAAGAGGGTGAAATTCTAAAAATTTATGAAAGCAGATCGGCTGCAAACTGCGAGATATCGGCGCTTTATGAACTTTCATACTCTCCAATTAACTATGAAATTCTAGCTAGGAATTCTACCAATGTTTCATATGAAACAATAACTAATAGCTCAACTTTTATCACGACCGATAAAAAATCCGCGCTAAAATTTTTTGAGCGAGGTTATTTTTTAGAGAATATGGAATTTTTTGCGGTTCTCAAGGTAGCACAAAAATTTCAAATTCCTGCTTACGGAATTTTTTGTGCGACGAATTTTTGCGATTCAAACGCTCACACGGATATTTTAAAAAATCACGCCGTCGCAAAAGAAAATTTAACTAAATATCTAAAAACCAAGGCATTAATTTGAAAAATATCTTTGATTTTACAATGAAAGAGCTTGAAAATTTCGTCGAACCAAAATTTAGAGCCAAACAAATTTACGAATGGATTTACAAAAAGAATGTGGATGACTTCACACAAATGCTAAATCTACCAAAAGAGATCCGTCAAGGTTTAGCTCAAAATTTTTATTTAGACCCGCTTGAATGCGTCAGATCCGAAACAAGTAGCGATGGCAGTATCAAATACCTTTTCGCTCTCAAAGACGGCAAGACGATCGAAAGTGTCCTGCTGCCGATGAAGGATGAGCTGCGAGATGAAAACGAAAAAATTATAAGACACGCGCGCTACTCAATCTGCGTAAGTTCGCAAGTAGGTTGCAAAATCGGCTGTAGCTTCTGTCTGACAGCAAAAGGTGGTTTCGTACGGAATTTAACTCCAGGTGAAATCGTGGCTCAAATTTGGCTCATCAAAAAAATGAACGCGATCCCGTACGAGCGCCGCGTCAATGTCGTATATATGGGGATGGGCGAACCGCTTAATAACCTAGACAACGTTGCCAAAGCCGTGCAAATTTTAAAAGAAAACGATGGACTCGCCATAGCGCCGCGTCGCCAAACGATAAGCACTAGCGGACTTTCTACGCAGATAAAAAAGCTTGGCGAAATGGATCTTGGCGTGCTACTCGCGATCTCACTGCATGCAGTGGATGACGAACTGCGTGAAAAACTAATGCCGATAAATCGTGCCTACAATATTGCATCGATCATGCAGGCGGTGCGCGAGTTCCCAATCGATCTGCGAAAGCGTGTGATGTTTGAATATCTAATGATCGATGGGATAAATGACCGTTCAAGTGATGCCAAAACGCTAGTGAAGCTTCTGCACGGCATTCGCGCAAAAGTAAATCTGATCTATTTTAATCCGCACGAAGGCTCGAGCTTTGGCAGACCAAGCCCCGAAAATATGGTAAAATTCCAAGATTATCTCTGCGCGCACGGCATTACTTGCACGATCCGCCAGAGCAAGGGGCTAGATATCAGTGCAGCGTGCGGACAACTCAAACAAAGAAACGAGCAAGATAAAATTCCGGCTCAAAGTGGCTCCAATATGGATAAAATTTTAAAAAGATAGAAAAAATTTGACGATTATTTTCAGATCATAAGGCAGATCAGCAAAAATTTATAAAGGAGTAGGAATAAACGCGCAAAAAATAATGGAAGAGATCGGCGTTTTCTTAGATAGATAACTGCTTAAAAAATCCTAGATTACAAAGGCGGAAATTGTCCACAAATTCTTTCTAATCTACCCTTAACATTTCGAATTTTCATAGAAATTAACAATTACAATCCAAGTCCCATGCCAATATCTTGCGATATTTCTATTGTTTGTTTTTGTTCTATGCTACGGTCTATACCCAAACCAAGCACCCTCTTGCAATATTCTCCAAAAGAAGCAACTACTGTTTTGCTCCCCATGCTTGCTATTAATGCCGAGCTTTCTAAATTAACAGAGCTTCCCGCCCCACCCTTTTGCTTAAATAGGAAATTAGCGTATTCGTCAAATTCTTTTTTAAATATTCCATGTTCTTGATTGTATTTTTTAAAAGAATCAACACCAGATT
>CAUUSU010000289.1:0-2564 GCA_963547835.1 uncultured Campylobacter sp. | reverse complement strand
AAAGAAACGCTGCTTTCGAGCAAAGAGCGCATTTTGTCGGTTAAAATTTCAATAGTTTCGTTCATAAATTTTCTCCTAAAGTTGAAGTTGATTGCATTATATAACTTTAGTGTGTTTATGTCAAGGTTTTTTAGTGAGATTTTAAAATTTTCGGCTTAAATTTATCCGTAAATGCGCAAATTTCGTATGAAATTTACCTTATTTTTAGCCAATTTTCTATAAAATTCACTCCATTTTACTTTCAAGGATAAACTTTGCGACAAAAACACCTCTTCTTCGGCTTGGGATTCATATTTTCTCTATTTTTAGGCGTCAGTTTTTTTACCGGAAATTTACAAGCCAGAGAGGTCAACGCGACCAAGAAGCCAGACAGCGAAAAAACGCGTCTGGAGGCGCTAGCTAAGCTTACCAAGACGCTTGCGATTGTCGAAAACAATTACGTCGATGAGATGACCTTCTCGGAGCTCGTGGATAAGACGATCTCGGGGCTTATGAATAACCTCGACGCGCACTCAAGCTATATGGACGAAAAGGCATTTAACGACACGAAAGTCCAGACCGAGGGCGAATTCGGCGGGCTTGGAATTCAGGTGGGTATGAAAGACGGCGCTCTGACCGTCATCTCGCCTATCGAGGGCACTCCTGCCGATAAGAAAGGCATTCAGGCTAACGACGTGATCTTGCGTATCGACGGCAACGCGACTTTCGGTATCACGATCGACGATGCGGTCTCAAAGATGCGCGGCAAGCCGAAAACCAAAATCACTCTAACGATCGTGCGCAAAGGCGTTAGCAAGCCTTTCGACGTCGAGATTATCCGCGACATAATCAAAGTGGAATCGGTCTATGCCAAGATGATCGAGGATGATAAAATTTTATATCTGCGCGTTACGAATTTCGATCAGCACGTGGTGGCGGATGCGAGTAAATTTATAAAAGAGCACAGAGACGCCAAGGGTATTATTTTGGATCTGCGAAACAACCCGGGCGGGCTTTTGGATCAAGCGATCGGGCTTGTAAATTTATTCGTCGGCAAAGGTCTTATTGTCTCTCAAAAAGGGCGCGCGAAAAACGAGACCGAGGCGCATAACGCCGATCCTAAAAAGAAGATCACCGATCTACCGCTTGTGGTTTTGGTCAATGGCGGCAGCGCAAGCGCGAGCGAGATCGTAAGCGGATCACTTCAAGATCTAAAGCGCGCCGTGTTAGTTGGTGAAAAAACTTTTGGCAAGGGAAGCGTGCAGGTGATCCTACCGATCGAGGATAAAGAAGCTCTGCGACTAACCATAGCTCGCTACTATCTCTCAAGCGGTCGCACCATCCAAGCGGTGGGCGTGACGCCTGATCTCATAGTGGCGCCGGGTAAGGTGCCGAGCCGCGACGAGGATGAATTCTCGCTAAAAGAAGCTGATCTTAAAAAGCACCTGCAAGGCGAGTTAGCCAAGGTCGAGACCAAGAAAAAAGATGCTCAGAAAAAGGATGAGAAAAGTTTCATCACAGCAGAGCAGATTAATAACGATATCCAGTTAAAAACCGCAATAGACGCGATAAAAATTCTAAACATCAAGTAAGGAGAGTGTGATGCAAGCTACCAAAAAAGAGCTCATCTACGAAGGCAAGGGCAAAAAGATGTGGTCGGTTAACGAAAGTGACGACCTTTTGATCTCGGAATTTAAAGATTCGCTGACGGCGTTTAACGGCGTCAAAAAAGCCGAAGAGAGCGGCAAAGGCGCGCTGAATTGTAAAATTTCGACGCTGATTTTCGATCTGCTTAAAAAGCACGGCATCGACACCGCGCTTGTTGAGACGATCAGTCCGACCGAGCAGCTCGTAAAAAAATGCAAGATTTTCCCTCTTGAGATCATCGCTCGAAATATCGCCACCGGCTCGCTTACAAAGCGTCTGGGCATCAAAGAGGGCACAAAGCTTCCGTTTACACTGGTGGAGTTTTGCTACAAAGACGATGAGCTGGGCGATCCGATACTAAATGATGAGCATTGCTTGCTGCTTGGTGCCGTAAAGAGCCAAAGCGAGCTTGACGAGCTCAAAAAGATCGCGCGCAAGATCAATGAAATTTTGATTAAATTTTTTGATGAGCGAAATTTAAAGCTCGTGGATTTCAAAATCGAGCTTGGCAGAGATAAGGACGGCAATATCCTGCTTGCAGACGAGATCAGCCCCGATAGCTGCCGCTTTTGGGACAAACAAACCGATAAAAAGCTCGACAAGGACGTATTCAGACAGGATCTTGGTAGCGTAAAAGTGGCCTACGAAGAGGTCTTGCGTAGAATTTTAGGATAAGCGATGAAGGTAATCGTAAACGTAAGGCTTAAGCAGGGCGTGCTCGATCCGCAGGGCAAGGCGGTTTTGCACGCCCTTGCTGCGCTTGGATTTAGCGGCGTGCGAGATGTGCGCGTAGCCAAACAGATTGTCCTTGAGCTAGATGGCGAGGATAGGGATAAAATTTACGCCGACGTCGCTAGAATGTGCGATGAAATTTTGGCAAACACCGTCATCGAAGACTACGAGATCGTGATATGAAGGTAGCGATCGTAAATTTCCCC
>CAUUSU010000288.1:0-2569 GCA_963547835.1 uncultured Campylobacter sp. | reverse complement strand
CAAATTTACGCGAGCAAATTTAACTAAACAGCGCGCCGCTTTTATCCTGTCCGATCACGATACGCTTGGAATATTTGAGCGAATTAAACGTGTAAATCACGATAGAATCGAGCTGCGGGGCGCACTCTTTTTGCAGCATTGCGCTTAGTTTTTTAAAATCGCTCTCGCGAATCTCGCCTTCAAAAACGGAAAACTGCACGCGCGGCAAAAACTTCTCGACCGCCTTTCTGATGCGGTTTGCGTTGTTTTTCTCTTTTTGCTCGGCGCCGGCGATGTCGTAAAATAAAATCACGTACATTTTATCTAACTCACACAATATCCGTTATAAGCGCAGTTTGCGCAAAATTTGTCCTGCGTAAATTTCGGCGGTCGCTCTAGGTTCGCAAGCGACGTTATCTCGCTTAAAATTTGCTCGATCAGAGCGAAATTTTCGCTGCTATCCTCCACCAAAATCACCTTTTTACCGCTGATTAGTTTGCCTTTTACCTCTTTTAAATTTAAGCCAGTTTTTAAAAGATAGATATAAAAAAGTAGCTGCATCTTGCCCGCGAGCTCGTTTTTTAGGCTCTTTTTGTATTCGGTAATGAGATAATGTCCGCGCTGCTTGGAAAGTTTGTCGAATTTTAAATTTGAAAATGCGAAGTCCTGCAAATCGCGCTCTTTGATGTCCGCCAGCGCCTTGCCCATCAGCACGTTTTCATCCTCTTGATCGGCGTGGATATGGTGCGCATAAAGCCACGCCTCGCGTTTACAGGTGACATAATAATTCACAAGCGTGCCGGTGATTTGGTCTTTGTGAAACATTTTAAACCCCTATGAAAAACAATCGCTTGTTTCTAGCAAGCCGAGTTCTTTATCATATTTTAACGATACCACCCTTACATATCCTTCTTTTTGTATACATCCATTTTGATAATACGAAAAATACTTTGCTCTTGAGATGGGAACAAAGAGTTTTTCAGCTTCCAAAAATTGCTTGTTTAAAATATACTCATCAAATTCGGCTTTTAATTCATAGGGCAATACTTCTGTTCCATCAAATTGCTCATTAAATTTTTCTTCATTTTCCCTATAAACATCAAATGGGTATAAATCATCAAGCATATCAAAAATTATTTTCTCTTTAAAATTATCTAATTCTTGTAATTTATAAACATTATCTAACATAATCTGGACCATTTCCTCATTTATTTCTTGCCCATCATATTTTTTTAGCTCTTGAATGGTGTTTTCCAATACATTTTCTTTAGTATAAATTTTTCTAAAAACATCTTCAATATTTGTAAAAATAAAGCAATTAGGCTGCTGATTGCCTTTCAAAATTCTACCCCTATAGACTCGTCCAAATCTTTGCAAAAGCGAATCTAGTGGCGCTATTTCACTAAAAATAATATCGTAATCAATATTTAAGCTTACTTCTATAGCCTGAGTTCCTATTAAAATTTGAGGCTGTCTAGATATGATTTCTTCTTCTATTCTAATCCTATCGTTTGCGTTAAATCTACTATGAAGCATAATTTTTGAATCATAGTCTTTTAATAAATCATATATAAGTTGCGCCTTAGAAACAGTATTGCAGACTATTAATACTTTTAAATTTTTATCTTTTATATGCTCAATAATACTATCTTTTATATCGCCATCAATAAGACAAATTTTATGTCTTTTTAGTTTTTGCAAAAGCTTATTTTCCGGTTTAATTATATCTACATTTAACTCATCTACAAGTTGTTTTTGTGCGAAAGTAGGAATGGTTGCGCTCATAATAAAAATTTTTACAGATAGTTTTTTAATAAGCCATTTTAAAAAGAATATTATATTCTGATATAGCTCATCATCATAAACATGAATTTCATCAATAATTAAATAGCTGCCAGCTAGCTCTGTTAGTCCTTTTTCAAAACCCTTAACACCAAAAGCCCATTTTAAAATTTGAAATGGAGTTGCTACTTTAAATGGCTTATATACTTTTTTATGTAAATCGATAAGATCGGCCAAAGTCTGTCCATCTTTTTTCTCATAATATTCATCTATAAAAAATTTTGCCTTTGCATGCAAAAGGCCAACCAGCTCATCATTTTGTAAATTCTTTGAAACCCGTTTTACCATAGCGTTTATAGATGCAGTAAATGGCAAAATATAAAACGCTCTGCCCTGCCTATTTTTAATTTGATTTCTTAGCCATCCTAAAGCAGACTCAGTTTTTCCTTGCCCAGTTGGCGCAATAAGCAATACATTGCCTTGCGACACCCAAGAGTCCTCCTGGTGTTTAAACGGTTTTAAAATAGTATCTAGGAAGTTAAAATTTTGCTCTTTAAGCAATAAAATTTGTTTCAAATTGGCAGAAGCGTTATGGTCACAAATAGACAAAGATGCCGATAAAAAGATATTTTGCCATTTTTCATCTTCACTTATTTCTTTTTTATTTAATGTGATCCATTTTTGCAATATAGCAGGCAATGGTTTTGCATATAACAAAGGATCTATTTTTCTAAAATTCTTAATATGGATTGCAAAGCGCTCTAAATACCTTTTAATCCAATCAAAATCTAAAGTTTGTATCTCCCTT
>CAUUSU010000287.1:0-2569 GCA_963547835.1 uncultured Campylobacter sp. | reverse complement strand
AATTAGTAGCGATATTATCCGCCGTGATATTATTCATAGGCACCTATTCTACGGCATTTTCATTTCGCAAAAGCGATTACGAGCTCGGTAAATTTTTACAAATCGTTAGTCTAAAAAGGCGCTGGAATGCCAACGAAGCACTATCGTCTATTTTATTGTTTATAGGCATAATAATATGGCTAAACTTTATCGTTTTTGAATCTAAATAAAGCTAAGCGCCCCGTTTAAATTTCGTCCGTATGCGCTAAATTTAATAGGCGTAGATCACCCGCACGGCGCGACAAAATTTTAAGTACGAAATACTTTTTATCAAAATTTAAACCTACGCATTATAATTGCAGGAATTAAAAAGGACGGCAATCGGTTATGAAAAGAGATATATTAATCGCGATTTTAGGCTTACTTTGCGCCTTTATAGATATTAATTACATTGGTTTTCTTATCGCATTAAATTTGATAGTAGTCTTGGTTTGCGTCGCTTTTCCTTTTATGAAAAAGAACTATATATTTTTTCTACTGCTTGTCGTAAATTTAGCTTTGTATTTGAATAATATCTACACCCCTTTTGAAAAGCCAGAGCTTTGGACTTATAGCATACCTGCGCTGGCAAATGCGACATATGTATTAGTAGCGCTAGTTTATGCTTCGGGATTTGTCGCTTTTGTCCCGCTTGCGGCATATATCTATTTTTTATATTCGCTCTGCGTCGTTGCCTGCAGCATACGTGAAAAATTTCAAAGCTTACGCTAAATTTGCGATCAAAATTTTAAGCTGCTATTGCGTATAATTTCGCAGAATTTTAAGGATTGCGTATGAAAATATATTTTTATAAATTATTTCTAGGCATCTTACTGACGGGCGTATTCTCGTTCTCGCTCGGCTTTACTTTATTACGCGTAGGTATGATTTTTGACGCACCTTTTTTGCATTATGCTTCCTTAGACGTTCAGATCGCAGAAGCTATCCTAACGATAATTTTAGCATTTTATATTGCCGATAAAATTATCGACTTTCGCATTTTAGGCATCGATTGCGAGCTAAATTTCATATTTTTCGTTGCTTTTGCGACTATAGGTATATTTATCGTAAGCATACTATCATTTTTTATGATCTTCGGTATATTCGTATGGCAAAAGTCAAATGCGGCATTTTCAGCAATGTGTCTATTTTTAGGGATAATTTGGACAGCTCGGCTATTTAGGAATAGCGAATACGAACTTGGGAAATTTTTGCAAAATTGCAGTATCAAAAAATACTCCAAAATTGACAAAGCACTATTGATCGTACTGCTTATAATCGCGTTCTTTGTGATTATACCGATACTATGTTTAGATATTTAAAGTCGCTACTGCTTTTTTACCGGGTAAACACAAGATTTTGATTAAAATACTATTTCTGCAGCTACAGTACTGTTTTGCTCTACTTTAAAATTTTAAACCAGCCGTAGAATTCGTTCGCTTCCAGGTGCGGATCACCCGCACTAGAGATAAAAAGCGGCCGTAGCGCGGTATTTGCTCTAAAATTTCCCGCGTCCCTCATCTGCGCGCTGTAAAAAATAAGCGCGTGGCTCGCAAACTGCGCGAACTCGTCAAACGAACTCGCACCCGCTTCTATCATCGTGATTTTCGCGCCCGCAGGCAGCGAGCGCGACACCTCCACCTTGCGATCCGCGACGCCGAAAAGCGGAATGCTCGCATCAAAATCCGAAAGCTCTCGGCGCGAGTATATCCAAACATCGGGCGCGCGCGGCTTTAGGTTTTGCGGCGCAACGCGCACGTCTAACGCCAGCATATCGGCGCTACTTGTCAAAGCGCTAATTTCGTCAAATTTAGCCGCACGCACGTCCAGCGTCGGCCTGTCGGCGCGCACGGTCTGCCCACCCACGCCTACGTAATCGCACACGCCGCGCAGCTCGTGCACGAACGCGCGCTGCTTCTCGCTGCCGATCCGCCCATGCACCGCGCCGTTTAGTGTGGCGTTGATTTTGATGAAGCAAAAGCCGCTCTCGCGCGCCAAATAAAACGGCTCCGCAAGCTCCGTCGCCGCGGCATGGCAAACGTCAAATTCCACCTCTATGCCCCCGCGGCGTAAAATTTCCGCGCCGCCCGCAGCCTGCGCGTTCGTATCGCGCGCGCCGATTACCACGCGCGACAGCCCAAGCTCTGCCAAAAGCTCGGCGCAAGACGGGGTCTTGCCGCGGTGTGCGCAGGGCTCGAGCGTGACGTAGGCGCATGCGCCGCGCAAAAGCCCGCCGTGGCGGTTTAAGATAAAATCATAAGTGAAGCTCGGCTGCAAAAGCGCGCTTTTTAGGGCTTCTAGGTTTTGAAATTTAACGCCGAATTTGCGGGCGTATTCGCGAGCGAAATCCTGCGCAAAATTTGCGTCCAGATCGCACAGCGCGGCGAAAACGGCGTTTGCCTCGGCATGCAAAAAGCCCGCCTTTTTGTGCGCGCCTATACTTAGAACTCTGCCGCTCTTATCCAGCAGCGCGCAGCCCACGGCGGGGTTGGGTAACGCCAGAGCCTGATAGCGCCACGCAGCCCGCAGCGCCAAATCCATGTAAAATTCG
>CAUUSU010000286.1:0-2571 GCA_963547835.1 uncultured Campylobacter sp. | reverse complement strand
CGACGGATATATTTTTTTAAGACTTCGTCCTAAAATTCCAGCGTTTACGTCAAAGCTGTTTTTACCTTCTACCGTAGGAAAGCTGGGAAAATCCCTTGTTTCAAACATCGGAAGCTTATACTTGGATTTTTTTGCTTTACGAACAGCGCTCCGTTAACGGTCTCTAAAGTCACGTTATCATCGCTTAAGCCTTTAATAACGCTAAGAAGTTTACCTCCGTTTGCCGTAGCTTCTCCCTCTGTTTCTATCGAGACATTTTGCAGATTATAGCTTAGACCGATTTCATGATCGGTAGCTTTTATACTAAAAATTCCATCTTTAGCACTCATCAAAAGATGCGAAGTTATCGAGCTTAGATCTTTTTTATCGAGATAGGAGCTGGTATTGGAAACTATCTCTTCTAAAAGTTTTTTAGTGATTAACACTTTCATATTTTTATCCTTTTAAATTTTTATCGTTGTAGTAGTTGGTAAGTGGTTTTTGTGAAAAACTTATCCTAAAGCTTGTCTTTAGGTAGTTTATCCAGTGAGTAAGTAACCTTGTTTTATTCACTTTCATTCACCTTTTTTGCTTTATTTTCATAAAGTTTAAATTTCATTCTTATCCTTTTTGGTTATTTTGTTTTTTAACTCTTCGATCTTTATCTTTAACATCTCGTCGGTTTGAATGAGTTCGTTGATTTTTTTGATATTTTTGCTGATGGCGCTGTGATCTTTTAGATTAAAAAATGCGGCGATTTTAGGCATTGAGTTTTGAGTTAACTGTTTGGTTAGATATATGCAAATTTGGCGCGCTTCGACGATGTTTTTAGCTCGCGTTTTGCTCTTTAGCTCGCTAGGTTTTACGTTTAGCTCTTTTGAAATGACTTCGATGACGTGCTCTAGGCTCACGCTTGAATATTTTTGATGGATCTGATCTTGCAGTGTACTTTTGGTAAATTCTAGTGTGATCTTTGTGCGAAGTATCGAGGAATATGCATTTAGTTTATTTATTGCGCCTTCGATTTCGCGGATATTATCGCCCATATTTGCGGCGATATATTCTACGACGTCGTGTGGAATTCTAACGCGATTTTCCTCGCTCTTTTTATTGATAATGGCGATTTTAGTTTCGAGATCCGGCGGAGTGATGTTTGCTATTATGCCGCTTTCAAACCGCGTTGTCAGGCGACTTTCAAAGCCTTTTAAAAATTTTGGCGGCAGGTCGTTTGTAAGGACGATTTGACAATTTTTGTCTTTTAGCTCGTTAAAGGTATAAAAAAGTTCCTCCTGGGCTTTATCGCGCCCGATTAAAAACTGAATATCGTCTATAAGTAAAACGTCGCAGTTGCGGTATTTTTGTTTAAATTTATCGATTGAGTTGTTTTTGAGATTAAATACGAAATCATTAGCAAATTGCTCGCTAGTGACGCAGATGACGGTCTTTCCCTTTTTGATGCAGTAATTTCCGATCGATTGAAGCAGGTGAGTTTTTCCTAGCCCGCTAGGTCCGTAGATAAAGAGCGGATTAAAGCGAATTCCGGGCTCTTTTGCGACGGATACCGAACACTCGAAGGCAAATTTATTTGAATCGCCGATGATAAAATTTTCAAAATTATAATTTTCGCTTAGAATCGTGCTCTTGGGCTTTTCGGAGATGATTTTTACCTTTTCTTTCGGTGAAATTTTAGCTTTTGAGGTGATTTTGACGATCACGTCGTTAAGCCCGAACTGTTTTTTGATAAGTTCTTTTATTTTAGTGCCGTATTTTGTCTGAGTATATTTAGCGATAAACTCGTTAGATGCGTTATAGATGAAAAATTCAGACGTAGAGCTTTTATCGTTAAATTTCAAATTTTTGATATATCTAGAGTATTCTGTAGGTAAAATTTCCTTCTCTAGATTTGACAAAATTTCTTGTGCTTGTGATGTCGCCATTGAATTCCCTTATAAATTAAGGTATCATTTTAGCTAAATTTCACTAAATTTGCGGTAAATTTCAGTTTATTCACCGGTGATTAAGCCGTGAATAAGCGTGAAAGGTGGCTATGAAAATTTTAGGAATTGATCCGGGAACTAGAAATTTAGGCTATGCGATTCTGGAAAAAGATGTGAATAAGATCAAACTCATCGAGGCGGGATTGGTAAAAATGAAGGCCGAAAACGTGCAATTTCAAATGACGCAGATGAGTGAGGCGATCGATCAAATTTTTAGCGCTCATAAGATCGATGAGGTCGCGATAGAATCGATGTTTTATGCCTACAACCCGCAGTCTGTTTTAAAGCTCGCTCAGTTTCGCGGCGCGCTGGCTCTTAAAATTTTACAAATTTTTGGAAATTTTGCCGAATACACGCCGCTTCAGGTAAAAAAATCGGTTACGGGCAAAGCAAAGGCGGCGAAGGAACAGGTCGCCTTCATGGTAAAGCGAATTTTGGGGATTAATAAGGAGATTAAGCCGCTTGACATCACCGATGCCATAGCTATTGCGCTTACGCATGCAAATGTTATGCGCCTAGCGCCTAAATAGGAGGGTTTTATGAAGATTGCTATTTTACAAATGGACGTGAAAATAGCTCAAAATTTCGCAGATTG
>CAUUSU010000285.1:0-2574 GCA_963547835.1 uncultured Campylobacter sp. | reverse complement strand
ATTGTGTTTACGCTTTTCACCAAATCTCTAGTAATAAGAACTGCGGCGGAATTACCATTTCTAATATAGCTAATATATTCTGCATCATATTTATGATTATTTACAATATTATCAGCTATTGTTTTTACTCCATATAAAATTCCGTTATTGCAAAATTTACTTAAAAATCTATTCAAACGAAAATATTAAAATTTAAACACACCCTTAGCTTCTGCGATGCGCTCGCCAAGGCTCGTAGCGGTATTTTCACCGATTGACGCGCACCTAAAGATCGGCTCAAGCACCTCGGCGAAAAAGCCGTTTAGCCCCTCCTGCATGATCTGCGCGCCACTTTGATAACGCGCTAGCCCCATAAATACGCCGTGTCCGATCTCGCAGAGACCGCCCGCCTCATCGGCGATAAATTTATTCAGCGCCTTGCAAACCACAACGACCGCGCTTGCGTTTACGATCTCGCGATCCCTTAAATAATCCTCAAGCGCGCCGTAATCGCACTCGCATCTGATCCATCTAAACGCCTTTGCAATCGACGGCGAAACGCATTTGTACTCATTTAGAGTGCATAGGACGTATAAATTTTTAGGCACCGCAAAATATGAGCGACCATCCTTCAAAACGACGCTAGTGCGCGCTTTCTCGCCCTCTTCAAAGCCGTCGATTATGTGTGAGTTTTTCGTGCGGATCAGCGAAAGCTCATCATTCTCGTCGTAGCGGCGATCCAAAAGCACCGCAGCCTCGCCAAAAATTTTATCCAAGCTCGCGGCACTTGCATTGTCGATCAGAAAATAATACTCGCTCTTCGGATCATTTAACGCCTCTTTGCAAAGCGCCTTAAACTCGCCGTCAATAAAGCTTTCGCCGTAAAATCCGTCGATGAAATCGCGGTATTCAAAACCTTCGTGCAGGCAAACGTAGCGGAAATTTTTCGCCGCAAGTTTCTTTTCGGTGATCAAAGATCGCAGTCTGCGGGTTTTGCCAGTGCCGATCGCGCCATAAAATATCGTATTTTTAGCGACCTCTTCGCTTTTGTAGTTTTTGACGTATTCGAAAAACAGCGACGAATACACGATCCTAGCCGCGCCCACGACGTCTTGCGGATACGGGGTAAATTCCGCGATAAATCGTGAACTTACTTCGTAAAATTCTTCAAAAATTTCAACCTTTTCGTCGTAGAGCAAGGATAGAATTTGCGCGGTCTCGTCGCGATAAACGAGAGTCGGGAACTCGTCGTTGCACTGCGCAAATATGCTGGCTAGCAGATAGAGCTTTTCGCGCGAAATTTGTGCGAAATCGCCACCCTCTGCGAGCCCTAAATTTAGCATCCCGTCGTCGCTTAGGTAGCTGTCGATCAGATAGAAATTATCGGCATTTATCGCGGATTTTAAAAATTCCATCAGCACGAAGGGTTGATTATGTAGCGCAACGTCGAAAAAATCGATCGCCAAAGCGCTATCCACCGCCGTAAGAAGTCTGTAAAGCTCGTCGTAGAAATTGACTAGCTTTTGTTTGAAAATATCGCGCGCGGTGCGCTCCTGCGAATAGCTATTGAAATTTTTGACGATATTTTCGATAAAAACATAAAGCGAGACGATGTTTTTATCCTCGCCGCTAAGCACGCTATCTACGCTTTTTACGGCATTTTTAGGAAACAACTCCTTTTTGCCGACGATGCGGTCTTTGAAAGCGAAATCGTAATAAAACGCGCTGATATTGGAATCAAAAAACTGATCCATAAAGAAATACTCGGCGTGCGCGAACTTCTCGCCCAGAGATAAAATTTTGCAACTTCTAAGATTGCCGTCGCTGAGATTTATATATAAAGTTTGCAAAAACTCGTTCTCGGTCTCATCAAAGCTCGCCAGGCAGCGCTTGATCTCGCCTAAATACTTTGAAATCGCGGTTTGTTTTTTAAGCCAGAATTGGTTTTTGTTGTGATTTTTCCAGCTGGCAACCAGCGACTCTATCTTTTCCTTGCTAAAATCTTGCATGACTTATCCTTGAAAGATTAAAATTGTGTATTGTACTTGAATTTAAATAAATAATTAATAAAACTCTGATCTTGCGGCGGAGTGCGAAAGCAAATTTTATTAAATTTACGCGCTAGGAGGCGGTAGGAAATTTTAAAATTTACTGCGCGCTAGATCTATCCGCGACCCTGCACCAGCGGAACGAATTCGCAGGCGCCAAGCTCCTCTTCTTTGATCTCGGACGGCGAAATTTTACTAAATCTAACGATCTTTTGCGAGCCGCCTCTATTCATCGGAGCGACCAAAATTCCGCCGATTGCCAGCTGCGCAAACAGCCGCTCGTCGATCCGCTCGGCGCACGCAGAGAGCAATATCCTATCAAAAGGGGCGAAATTTTTCCATCCCGCGTTGCCGTCGTCATGACGCAGGCTGATGTTTGAAATCCCGAGATTTGTGAAGTGTCTTTTCGCTTCGCCCACCAGCCGCTCGACGCGCTCGACGGCAAAGACGCGGTGAACCATTCTGCTTAAAATCGCCGCTTGATAGCCGCTACCGCAGCCGATCTCTAAAATTTTCTCGACCTTCGGATCGACGCTTAGCGCCATCG
>CAUUSU010000284.1:0-2596 GCA_963547835.1 uncultured Campylobacter sp. | reverse complement strand
AACGCGACCTCATGCGAGGCCAAACGCCTAAAATTTTAATCGCCACCGACGCCACTGATCCCTCGGCAAACTCTGGCGCCGCGGCCGCTCTGCAAATAGCATTTGAGCAAGCTCTAGCTAGAGATAAACCCGGCTACGCGCAGCCTAGAGCGGAATTTGAGCTACGCGCACACTCTCGCTACAACCCGGAGCTACTCACGCGCTATCAGATCATCCCGGGGCTTATGGGCATCTTGCTCACGCTCACAATGATCCTGCTAACGAGTATCTCGGTGACGAGGGAGTTTGAGCGCGGCACGATGGAAAATCTCCTAGCCGCTCCGCTGCGCCCGGCTGAGGTGATGATAGGCAAAATTTTACCCTACCTGCTCATAGCCTATCTGCAAGTGGGCGCGCTTTTGCTGATAGCTAGGCTGCTGTTTGGACTGCCCCCTATCGGCGACTGGGTCGCGCTTTTTACAGCTTGCACTCTGCTGATGCTTGCAAATTTGGGCGTCGGTTTTACGTTTAGCACGCTAGCTCGCAGCCAACTACAGGCGATGCAGATGACTTATTTTTTCTTTTTGCCTTCGATGTTGCTATCTGGATTTATGTTTCCTTTTTACGGGATGCCCGCGTGGGCGCGGTTTATCGGCGAGTGCTTTCCGCTGACGCATTTTTTGCGTATCATTAGAGGCGTATGGCTAAAAAGCGCCCAACTTAGCGATTTTTACTACGACCTGGCCGCAATTTTGGCATTTTTATGCGTTAGCACGACCATATCGCTCGCTAGGTATAAAAGGACGCTGGATTAGATTTATTATATGAGATTTTGCCACGTTTTAGACAATACCAAATTTTATTAAAGGTTAAAAATTATCTTATAACTTCAAACTCTGCATCGATAGTCTCGCCCACATCAAGCCATTTTTTAAAATTAGCCTGTGTCTCTTTCATGGTCACTATATCTTTTTCTATCTCTTCTAAATTTGAAGCAAGCTTTAGATAGTCGGGGAAAAAAATATCAACAAAATTGTCGCCGTTAATTAGATCCAATATTTCTTTCCTTTGTTTTTCGAAGCTATCTACCATATCGCCAATGGTAGCCTTAAATTTACTTTCTCGCTCTTGTTTTTGAATACTATCCCAAATTTCCATTCCAAGACCAACAACGGAAAGCAATACATTTGCCCCAGCCGCGAATTTAGTTGCTCCCCATGGTTTAAATTTTAAAATTTTAGACAAATCAACGCCAACAAGCTTTGCAGTACTCACTATACCATCTCGCGCTATCTTTACGTTGGTTGCGTTTATAATGCCTGAGCTTTTTAAATACTTTACGCCCTGACTACCGTAACTAAGCAAGGTAGAGTTAAAATTGTCCACTTCAGCTTGAAAATTTACCTCGAGCCTACTTATGGTGTGATTAACCGAGTTCGTAAGCTTATCAAATTCATTTTGTATGTGAGTATTCATATTTATACCTTCACTACCTATCTCGCGCTGAAAAAAATCATTAAAACTATCAATGCTAGTTCCCTGGGCCTGTAAAATAATGTCACTAAAATATCCAGTTATAAATTCCCTTAATTCAACCCTTATTTTTGAAATTTTACTTGCGAGCGGCATCAGCTCTCCGTTTATTCGTCCTCTTGTATCGTTTAGAGAGTTTATATTTTTGGCTATTTCCTGCTGTATTCCTCTTGCTGCTGGAAGTTGTTTATTTATAACATCTGCTATCACGCTTTTTTTGCTTTCATTTACTATATTTGCTATGCCACCATTGGTTTTTATCTTTGCGCTTGTAGCTTCTTGTAAATTTGATATATGCGACAATTTTTTAAATTCAGCTAAATTTTCTATCCAGTACTCTATGCCATTATCAAATGGATTTGCCGATACAGCTACGATAGATAGCTCATTTATTTCGTTTTGCATTAGTTTTATTAGCTCACATAATCGCTCGATTACATTTTGTTTTTTGATATTAAATTCGCTTTTGTAGGCAACTTCATCCTCTATGTCGGCCACTTCGTCAAATTTACTTAGAACGAATATCGTCCTAGGTAGCAAATTTAACTCTCTAAAAAGCCAGTTTAGGTCGCTTTCGTGGCTTTGTTTTATGGGATTTACCGGATTTAGCACGTATAGCACTAGATGTGCTTCGCTTACGTATTTTTTGGTTATATCTTTATATTTTTGTATCGTATGTGCTTCGTCATTAAATTTTTCTTTAAACCCAAATAATCCTGGAGTATCTACAAGCTCGATTTCATCATCTACGTTATATATTTTGACTTCATCAGATGACTCCTCGTGGCTTATTTTCATAGATGTCTTATCTAATTTTTCAAGCCAAGCAGCAACTATTGATGTTTTACCCTCGCTAAAGCCACCTACGAGTGCTATTTTTAGCTTGCCATCCTGCACGTTTTTCAGTGCATTTGCGAGTTTTGTTTTTATGCTTTCGTCTATGCTTATGCCGTATTCCTCGCCTTCTATCACAAACTCTTGCAATCTCGTTAAAATTTGCATCGCTTTGTCTTGTTGAGTTTTAAATTCTGCCAAGGTATTATTCATCTTTTCCTCCTAAATTTTTGATGTTTTTAAATACATT
>CAUUSU010000283.1:0-2604 GCA_963547835.1 uncultured Campylobacter sp. | reverse complement strand
GCGGGAATTTTATCCGTTGGAATTTTATGCTAAAATCGCGCTTCAAATCTCACAAAGGATCAAAATGTTTATTGCAAACCTCACCTATGTCAAGGACGCAAGCGAAGCGGACCGCTTTATCAACGAGCATAACGCGTTTTTGGATAAATTCTTCGCGGCGGATAAATTTATCTGCTCGGGGCGCAAAGTCCCTCGCACGGGCGGCATCATCTTAATCAACGCCAAAGACCGCGCGGAGCTTGATGAGATCATCGCGCAAGATCCGTTCTTTCAAAACGGCGTTGCAAAATACGAGATCATAGAATTTGCGCCTACGAAATTTGCGCCCGAGTTTTGGAGGCTTTTCGGCGAATAGATGGCGCGGGTTAAATTTTAAAATTTACGCGCTCAAACACGCCTCTGAAATTTAGCCGTTTTGCGTGCGAGATGAAATTTTAACCCGAATTCAAAGCCGAAACGCGGCGGTAAATTTAGATAAGCTTAAAACCGAAATTATACAAAACGGCGAAATTTAAAGGAGATTTTATGCGGATAAAACTGCGGCTCGCAACGCCGCAAGATGCGGAGGCACTGCTTGAAATTTACGCGCCCTACGTAAAACAAACGGCGATCAGCTTCGAATACGACGTGCCCAGCGCCGCGGAATTTGCGGAGCGCATCGAACAGACGCTACATAGATACCCCTATCTACTCGCTTACTTAAGCGATGAGGCGGCATGCGCGGACGACGAACGAAATGAAAATTTTAAAATTCCTGCGAGCGCGGCGGGCGCAGGGAGTGAAATTTCGCCCGCAGACGAAGCGCGAGATCACACAAACGCCGCGACGAAACAAAATGGTACAAATTTAATCGTCGCTGCAAAACAAAGCGGCGTAAATTTAAAACACGGGCAAATCCTCGGCTACGCCTACGCTTCGGTTTTCAAAGAGCGCGCGGCATACGATTGGTCGGCGGAATGCTCGGTCTATGTGTCGCAAAACGCACACGCTCTGGGCATCGGCAGGCTGCGCTATGGAGCACTACAGCGCGCGCTTAGGGCTCAAAACATCGTAGTTATGAACGCGTGCATCGCTTGCGGGGATGACGAATATCTAAACGACACGAGCGTGCGATTTCACGAGCGCATGGGCTTTCGCTTCGTCGGAAGATTTCAGCGCTGCGCCTATAAATTCGGCCGCTGGTACGATATGGCGTGGATGCAAAAGCCCATCGGCGAGCATCTGCAAAATCAGCCTGTCATGAGGCCTTTTGCGCGCTTTAGAGATGAAATTTGCGCGAGCGCGGGCATTGAAATTTAATTTAAAGGAAAAACTTTGACCCATTTTATCATAGACGACGAAAATATCGACGTCGATAATATCTTTGACGTCGTAAATCTCAAAGAGGGCGACGAGCTAAATATCGTCTCCAACACCGCCAAAAAGATCGGCGCCTTGACCCTTGCGCGCCTATCGAAGATGGGCGTTAGCATAGGCGAGGTCTTTACGATCGGCAAGCAAAGAAAGGATTTCGCCGATAAGATCATCGTGTTTCTGATGGGCAAGCTCTGCGGGCAAGAGGGCAAGATCGGCATCGTCAGCAACGATAAATTTTACGACGACGTTATAGAATTCTTTAACAATCTAAACTACCGCTTAAATCCTAAATTTGAAAAGATCAGTCTAGCCTCGCACGCCGCAGGGGCGAGCGCAAAACAAAGCAAAGCAAGCGGCGCGGCGGAGAAAAAAGCCCAAAAAGCGGAGCCGAAGGCTACAAAGCAGGAGCCAAAAACTGCGAAATGTGAGCCAAAGACCCAAAAGCAAGGGGCAAAAGCTGCAAAGCATGAGCCTAAAACCGCGAAGCAGGAGCCGAAGGCTGCGCAACAGGAACAAAAGGCTGCAAATTCTAAAATCGTCAAAGCGGACCTCGCCGCGGCGGAGGCGCTGATCCCCCAGTGTGTGAGCCTGCAAGCCCTCTATGCCGCGTGCGTCGCAAAGCTCGGCAGAGCCAAAGGCTGCGAGGCCTACCGCGAGATCAAGGACGGCGCGCGAGCAAGGTACGCGAGCATCGCCTACGATAGCGACCTAAAAGACGGCGCCGTAAGGCGAAACGCGATCAAGCTCTACCGCGAAAGCGGCGGCGATATGGCGGAATTTCACAATAAGCTGACGAGCGAATACAAACACGCGGGGCCTGAAATTTACAAAGAATTTAAAGAAAAACTCGTCGGAAAGATGCTCTAGGCGCCTCGGGCACTGGGGTTTGAGGCGCAGCGATAGTATGCGTCGCGACGTAGCGACTAAAGCACAGCCTGACGGCGTTAGATGCGTCGTTACGGCGCGCTATGATGCAGCGCAACCAAAATGAAAATATTCGCTTGCGCGGAGTCGGTTTTATTTTCGCTGTATACAACCAAGCAGAGCCCAGGCGCTTAGGCATAGTAGCAGATTAAAGATATGTAGGATAAATTTCATTCTACCAAGTCTAATCCGGGTTTAATCATAGTCAAAGTCCTCCAAATCATATCCGAAAGTATATAAAGTCTTCAAGGCTAGCTCTCTGATCTCTGTCCAAGATTGATTGCGATGGACTAGGCATTCGTAATCATCCGCCTCTAATAAGCT
>CAUUSU010000282.1:0-2611 GCA_963547835.1 uncultured Campylobacter sp. | reverse complement strand
TTTAGGTAAAAAATAGGCTAAATTTTGACGATTTTGACGGAGCGGTTTGGAATTTTGGTTTTTAAGATCGCGAGTTAAATTTTAAGCGCCCGGCTCGTTTTAAGCTTTCGGCTCGTCTTTTTAGGCTTATATTGGGCTTGCGCGCACTTGTTCGCGCACTTGTTGCCGCCGCTTCACTACGCGTACATTTTACGGCTGCTACTCGCGCGATCATTATGCCGCTTTGCTACGGTTTGTCATAAATTTTTATAGCTATTGCTCGCGCGTGGCTAAATTTAAAATTTAATCGCCCGCGCCCTCTTTGTCGTTTTTTAGAATTTCTATGTTTGCGCGCTCATTCGCGCCTTTTAAGCTTATGGTTTTTTTGAGCGCGGATTTGGGAGCTTTTGCCTCTTTTGATTTCATCATCTTATACCGCCTCTTTCTTATCTCTGCTTCGATAAATTTTATATCTTGCTGTGCGTATGGGAATGAGAGCGTGAAATTTTTGCCACTTTGCCCGTCTTTTATTTTTAAAATCGGCATCTCGCCCTTCATCCCTTTTTCCATAAGGGCATTTTCTATATCTATCTTTGTGCTAAATTTAAACGGCAAACATTCCCATTCTCTCCTTATACCGCGGCTGTCTATGATGATCCCTTTTTCGGTTAATAGCCATAGCGATATAAGTATCAAAACAATGCCCATAGCGATCACGAGTGCGGTCTCATCGCCACTTCTGTACAAGAAGCCGTCTATACATAAAGGGTCGTTTGCGTCAAAGCATGTAACTTTACCTTTACCTTTTATCCTTTTTATCCAGGGCTCGTCAAACGCCACTATTGACCCCCAAGATAAAAGGAATATGACGAGCGTAAATTTGGCTATAGGGCTAGGCGGTATGAGCCAGGCGCCATTTTGCACGGTTTTATAAGAAGCGCTGCTTTTAAACAGAAAGTTTTTTAAACCGCAAAGTACAAATAGCACTACATTTGCAAAAAGCACAAAATACAAAAGCCTCATGCGGCTCCTTTCACTTCGGATATTTTACGACGATATATTTAAATTTAGGCGTTTTGCTCGGCTGCTTCGGCTTTTGAAATTTCAGCGAGCCTTTCGGATATAAAATTTTGCAAAAAATCTATATCCCTTCGTGCATATAAAAATCCCGCTCCGAATTTAACGCCGCTATTTTTGCCTCGTATGCTGATTATTTTTACGTTCCATCTTATAAATCCCGCGGCGTAGCTCATCTCATCAAAGTTTATCCTTTCCGTATGCCTAAACGGCAGAACTTCCCATTCTTTGCAGATGCCGCTTTTATCTATTCTAATTCCTTTTTGAATTAGCACGATAAATAAAAAAATTATGGCGCAGACAGATATGATTTTGCCGAGTATTAGCCTGGGTCCGCTTATTTGCAGATACCCGTCCACGCATCTGGGATCGCCTTCTTCAAAGCATCTTAAATTTATGCCTGCCGCTTTGTACTCTTGCGAGCAAATTTTATCGTGGGTGTAAAAGCAGGGTATGGGATTGCCGTTGTGTTTTGCTACGTGCGGGCTCGATAGAGTGACTACACCGAAGCTTAGGCACATTATAAACATAGGTATTTTTAAAAGCGGATCGGTGGAGATAAACAGAGTTCCGTGATCTACGGTTTTGAATGATCTGTTTTTATCAAGCAATGAAACAAGAAGGCAAAAGCCTATCGTAACATAAAGGATTATCGTAGCAAACTCGACTATACTTTGCGACATAATAATGACCTTGTTTTTTGGATTACGCAAGCTCGCGTAATTTGCGATTTTAGCGCAAAATTTCTAAATTTACGAGATTTTAACTACGCTTTTTACAAATCGTAATTAGAATTTTACTTCACCGGCGTGATCTTGCCGCGCGAAAGGCAGATTAAATTTTTAGCTTTGATATTCTGAAATATGCAGTTTATGACATTACGCGAGGTGCCTAGGCGCTCTTGCGATGCCATAAAGCGCCTTAAAATTTTGCGGCCTAAATCTTAATGATAATTATCTAAATATTTAAAATCGCACAATATAATTGCGAACCTCAATCAAATAAAGATTAAATTTATCTCGCAAGGATCTGCAATGAGCTCGCTTTTGAAGCGCAATAAAATTTTGTTTAACGTCCATCTGATTTTGTCGATCGTTTTTTCTATCCCGCTGCTTATTATAGGCATTACAGGCGCGATTTTGTCGTATCAGCACGAGCTTGAGGCGCTAATAAACGCGGGCTCTAAAAAGGTCGAAAAAACGGGCGAAATGCAAAGCGTGGAGAAAATCCTGCAAAGCTTTAGCGAGCAAACGGGCGTTAAACAGCCCGTAAGGCTCGTCGTGCCCAAAAGCGATGATGAAGCCTTCGTCATTTACGCAAACAGAAATGATGCATATCTGGTCGATCCGTACACTGCGCAGATCATCGGCAAGGACCGCGGCACGGGCTTTGTGCTAACGGTGATGTCTCTGCACCGAAATTTGGGTTTAGCGCTAAGCGGCAACAAAACCGCGGCCGAGATCGGCAAACAGATCGTAGGCGCGAGCGCCACAGCGATGATACTGCTCGTAATAAGCGGCGTCTGGCTGCATTTCCCAAGGCTTAGGCGTAAATT
>CAUUSU010000281.1:0-2626 GCA_963547835.1 uncultured Campylobacter sp. | reverse complement strand
CGCTTTTTGTAGGATTTTTTATCGACGAATTTTAGCGGATCGACGGGCTGCAAATTTTGATCGTACTCCACGAAAGAGCCTTCGTCGCAGATCAGATCGATGCGAGCCTGCGCGTCAAAACGAAGGTGATAGTTACACTTGGGGCAAACGCTATGATTTTGCTCGACCTCTTTGCTATACATCAGCGCGCCACATCCTGGGCACTTGATCCAATGCGTAGGAGCTTCGCTAGGTGCGGGCTGCGTTCTACGTATTTTTGAAAATAGATCTCCAAAATTCATATGATTTCCTTTAAATTCTATAAAATGAAACTTCTGATTATAACCTAAAATTCTTTATTTAAATTTATATGTGAATTTCGCTAAAATAGGAAAATGCAAGGATTTATATTAAAAACGACCAAGGTTAGGGACGAGGACTGCATCGTGGACGTGCTGAGCGAAAGCGCGCTCGTGCGTGCGTATCGCTTCTACGGCGCGCGCCATTCAAACATCATCCAGGGCTATAAGATCGACTTCGAGCTCTCGCAAAATCCAAACTTCCTCCCTCGCCTTAGCGGCGTGATGCATCTGGGATACGCGTGGCTCGCAAGCCGCGAGAAGCTGCTATTTTGGCAGCAATTTATGCGGCTTTTATACGCGCATCTAAAAGATGCCGAGCATCTGGATAAATTCTATTACGAGCTGCTAAACCGAGCTGCTGTGCGCTTCGGCAAACAAAACCCGCGCCGCATAATCGTAGAAAGCTACGCCGAAATTTTAAAATTTGAGGGGCGGTTGCACGACGAGCCATATTGCTTTTTATGCGATGAGGAAATTTTAGAAAATATCGCGCTATGCCGCGGCTTTTTGCCCGCGCACGAGCATTGCGCGCAAAGAACGGGCTTTGCACAGGATGAAATTTTAGAATTTTTGCAGAGTAAAAAGACGCTAAATTTAAACGACGAAACGGTAGGATATCTTTACGACATTGTAGCAGAGGGATTTTAATCTCAAAAAAAGCAAACTAGTACGAAATTTTAAAATACATAATCTAATCAAATTTTAAAATTTAAATTTTCTAAATTCTATCTTTTCGTTAAAAATCGACATCGTGCGTTGCAGGTTGCTTATATCTTTTTGCATCGTCTGCATAAAATAATCTCTCAGCTGCAGATACTCCTCTTTATTCGCCATCAAGATATTTAGTATCTCGACCTCTGCGTTTTCCTTATAAAGCACAAGCTGATCGTGAAGACCGAAAAAACTAAGGCTACCGTTAAGTAGATGCATATAGGCTTTGGTAGTTAAAATGGAAAAGCAAAAAGTAAAAATTATCGCCACGCCATTTATCGGCTCTCCCGTCGTATAGCAGCCGAGCAAAAACCAAAGAACAAGAAAGACCTTTATATAAATAGGTATTTTTTGTTTCCAGCTCCATCTCCAGTCAAAGCTTAAAGCCATAGCACCGATTGTATTTATCTCGAACGTTTTACGAATCTTATTTTTATTGTAATATAAAATTTTATCGTTATAAAACACGAAGTATGCGCCGTCTCTATTCATAAAATTTGTTACGAATATTACCAAGACCAAAGGAACGAGGCGAAACATTTTAATGTTTATGGGATTTACGATAGTGGCAAATGCAAGCGCTATTAACAAGCCTACCATAGTAGGAATTATAGAGTATTTCATATAGTCATAATAAGTATGATCTTTGAGGATTATCGGCTCTTTGTCGTAATCCCTTGCTTTAGAATTCTGCGGTAAGGCGCCGCTGTCATTCGAGATAAAATTTTGC
Organism: uncultured Campylobacter sp.; assembly: GCA_963547835.1. Taxonomy (GTDB): domain Bacteria; phylum Campylobacterota; class Campylobacteria; order Campylobacterales; family Campylobacteraceae; genus Campylobacter_B. Next base: position 844 of record CAUUSU010000281.1, on the reverse strand, counting down.
TGCTCCATGTTGTTTACACAGGCGGAATTCTGATCCGCTTCGGCTTTTAAATTTAAAGCGCCAGGATCGGAATTTGGGATTTCAGAATTTGAAGCTTCGGAATTTTGAGCTCTAGAATTCAGGGATTTAGAATTTAAGATTTCGGAATTCGGGGATTCAAAATTCAGGAATTCAGAATTCGAAGCTTCAAAATTTGAGGCTTCGGAATTTTCGGTTTCAGAATTTGGGGCTTTAAAATTTTCGCCGTTAGAATTTTGTTCCAAGCCCCGCTTCGGCTCTTCTTGCTGCTTTTGTAGTAGCCTTTTTAATTCCTCAAGCCTGCTTTGATCCATTCTTGCCCCCGATAAGGCGTTTCAACCTCGCTTATTTTCCCTCGCGCTCTTCATCGCCGCTAGCTCCTGCGCCAAAAATTCCCCCGTGTAGCTACCCGTCTTTTTAAAATCCTTCGCAAGCTTTTCTGGGGTGCCGCAAGCGACGATCTGTCCGCCGCCCTCGCCGCCCTCGGGCCCCATATCGATGATGTAATCGCAGTTTTTGATGACGTCCATATTGTGCTCGATCACAAAGACGGAATTTCCCAGATCGACCAAATGGTGCAGCACCGCCACCAAGCGATCTACGTCTGCAAAATGTAGCCCAGTCGTCGGCTCATCCAGGATATACAGCGTGTTGCCCGTGTCGGTGCGGCTTAGCTCCTTGGCGAGCTTGACGCGCTGCGCCTCACCGCCGCTAAGCGTCGTGGCGGGCTGTCCGAGCGAAACGTAGCCGAGCCCGACGTCCGCGAGCGTTTTTAGCTTTTGATAAATTTTAGGCACGGCTTTGAAAAACTCGAGCGCCTCGTCGA
>CAUUSU010000280.1:0-2633 GCA_963547835.1 uncultured Campylobacter sp. | reverse complement strand
GTCGATCGCGAGAACGAGGGCGATTTGGTGTTTGCGAGCACCTTTAGCAGCGCACAGAAGGTAAATTTTGCGATCACGCACGCTCGCGGAGTGCTGTGCGTGGCGCTTAGCCCGCAGATTGCGCAGCAGCTAGATCTGAATTTGATGGTCGATAAAAACACTTCGAGCCACGAGACCGCTTTTACCGTCACGATCGACGCGAAGGACGCCAAGACGGGCGTAAGCGCGTATGAGCGCAATATGACGATCGAGCTGATGTCGCGCGTGGGCGCTCGCGCGGATGATTTCGTCCGCCCGGGGCATATTTTCCCGCTCATCGCCAAAAGCGGCGGCGTGCTCGCTCGCACGGGGCACACCGAGGGCTCTACGGATCTATGCCGCTTGGCGGGGCTTTCGCAAAGCGCCGTGATCTGCGAGATCGTCAAAGACGATGGCGATATGGCACGCAGGGACGATCTGGAAAAATTCTGCGCGCAGCACGGCATCAATATGATCTCGGTCGCGCAGATCGTGCAGTACCGCCTAAAACACGAAACTCTGGTTAAATTTAGCGAGCCCAAAAGCGCTATGCTGTGCGGCGAGACGGCGAAATTTTACGACGTGAGCGATCACGAGGGCAACGAGCACCGCGCCTATATTTTCGGCGAGCTGGGAAAGAGCGCGCAGACGAACGTGAAATTTCATAAAATTTCAAGCGATTTGGAATTTTTAAGCTATACGAAATTTAACGATTTCATGCGCGATCTGGATATTTTGCACAAAGAGGGCGGCGTGCTTTTGATGCTAAAATCCGCGCAAAATCGTGCCGATTTTAAGAGCTTTGGCATCGGAGCGCAGATTTTAGCGCATCTGGGCGTGAGAAAAATTAAAATTTTAAGCAAGAGCGAGCCGAAAGACTACGCGGGGCTTAGCGGTTTTGGGATCGACATAGTTTGATAGCTCATATCGATTTGGACAGCTTCTTCGTCTCGGTCGCGAGACTTGCGGACCCCGCGCTTGCGGGTAAAAAGATCGCGGTCGTCGGAGGCGGCGACGAGGAGATTTTCGGCGGCAAGAGCGAGCTTGGCAGCGTGATTTTAAGCGCGAGCTACGAGGCCAGAGCGGACGGCGTGCACTCGGCTCAGCCCGTTAAAATCGCGCTCGGACTCTGCCCGCAGCTAATTTTGGTGCGCTCGCAGCACGGCGAATACCGAAAAATTTCACGGGAAATTTATGAGTTTTTACTAAGCTTTACGCCCGAGATCGAAAAATTTAGCATCGACGAGTTTTTTCTAAATTTACGCGGTACGCCCTACGACGCAGACGCGCTGAGCTTTGCCGCGTTTTTGCAAAGCGAAATCATGCGCCGCTTTAGCCTTCCGTGCAGCGTCGGGCTTAGCGAAGCAAAGCTTATCGCAAAGCTCGCCACAAGCCTTGCCAAGCCCTTCGGCGTGCGGCAAATTTTAAAATCGCAAATCGCGCGCGAGCTATCCGCCGTGCCTGTGGCAAAATTCCCGGGCATCGGCAAGGCGGCGCAAAAAACGCTCGGCAAATACGGTATCGTAAGCTTCGGCGACGCGCTAGGGCACAGAGAAATTTTTGAAAAGATGGGCGCAAACGGCAGGAAAATTTTCGCAGCCCTTAGAGGCGAGGATGAGGGCGAGGTCGTCTCAAAGCGCGAGCGCAAGAGTATCGGCTTTGGGCGCAGCTTCGCGCCGTGCGCCGATCGGGACGAGCTGCGGCGCAAAATTTTAATTTTGGCGCGCCATTTGGCGGGCGAAGTGCTCGCCAGAGGCCTAAAGCCCGCGACTTATGATCTAAAGATCCGCTATAAATCGCGCGAGGAGTTTTCGCACCAGATCAGCCAGGATAGGGCGTTTAGTCTAAGCTTGCTGAGCGAGACCGCGCTTGAGCTGTTTGAGCTCTGCGACGTGAAAAAAGGCGCGCAGATAATCCACGTAGCGCTAAATCTTTCAAATTTCGGCGGCAGATCGGGCAGCTCGCTGCTCTTTGGCGAGATCGATAAAAAGCAGCAGAGCTTAGATCGATCTTTAAGCAGGATTTGGGAAAAATTCGGCATCGAAAAGCTGAAAAAAGCGAGCGAAATTTGATTAAATTTAAAGGAAAAAGATGAAATTAGGCGAGCTATACTCGGTGATCTGCATAATCTTTGCGACGAATTTCAGGGGCGTGATAGACGAGCAGAAATTGCGCGGCTTGGGTAAAAACTGGATCATCGTAAATAAAAATATCGAGAACAAAAACGGCCATGAGCTTTGGCAAAAGGTGCAGGGCGAGGACTACGCGGCGCTAGGGCGCGATTTTGAAGCGCTAAAAGAGGCGTTTGAGATGGACTTTTTCAAGCTCATAAGCGAAAGCGAAGTGGAGCTGTTTTATGAAAAATGCCGCTTCAAAAAGCCTTTCGCGGAGCTTAAAAGCGCTCATGCGGCCAATATGCTAGCACTTCTTGCCATGATCTTTAAGCAAAACACGGACGCGAAATCGCATAAAATTTTGACGCTTTATCTGGCGCAATTTATCATTCCTAGCTTTTCCGCGCTTGCTACGCACGTGCAGATAAACGCTAAAAGCAGCTACTACAAGGCGCTCGGGTGGTTTTTGGCGGATTTTTGCCGCGTGGTGAAAGAGACGCT
>CAUUSU010000279.1:0-2638 GCA_963547835.1 uncultured Campylobacter sp. | reverse complement strand
CCCTTTTCTGTGCAGTAATCTAATGTTTTTATAACATACTGTCCCATATAGCGCCGATACTCCTTTCTAAATTTAATCGGTTGCCGACAAAAATTCATCTCATTGATCGCTTAATCGATCTCATAGTATTTCTGGAAAAATTATATCTAAAATAAAAATGAAAGATGTCGGAATAACTAAATTTAAGACAGGTGCTGTGCGCGAACGCGAAAATGAAGTGGATTAAAATTTGAAAACAACTTAAGCAGGAAGTAAAAATAAGTGATTATAACTTAAAAGTAGCTTAAATGGTGGTCCCGATTGGACTCGAACCAACGACTTCCACCATGTCAAGGTGACACTCTACCAACTGAGTTACGGGGCCAAAAAGAAACGGCAGTATATCAAAAAAATCTCTCAATAGCAAGCAAATTTTAATTTTTCGTAAAATTCCGCCGAAATTTTATACAAGACTTCGCCGCGACGTAAAACGCCGTCGAATTCTACGCGAAATTTCACGATATTGCCGAAACCCCGCGCAAAATTCTATCCCGCAACTAAATTTCGCAATCCCGCGTGGAATTTTATCGCGCTTTTGCGGCGCTCGCGTGCTTTGTCCCAGCAGCCTATTCTGCCCCGCTTTGTTTTATCTAGTCGTTTTGCTTCACCCCGCCTCGTTTCATCTACTCGTCTTGCCTTACCCTGTCTTATTTCGCCGATTGCCTCGCTCTGCCTTGCGCCAGCTAAGACGTCCAAATTTTTTCATTCAGCTTTAGAATTTTTACGATTTGCAGCATCGCGTCCAGATCCGCTTTGATATCCTTTGCGATGCGAGCATTGAGTATCGGCTGATCCAAGCTCGGCTCGAAACTATCCGCGCCGCAGGCTATCGCGATGTAAATTTTATTTTGCTTGAAGCTCATCGAGATATCCGATTTCACGAGCTGTTTAAGAGATAAAATTTTCTCCATCAGCGCCGGCGTCAGGACATACATAGCCGCCACCGTATCGCTTGTGTAAACCGAGAAATTTGCATTGAAATCCGCGTTATCTATCGGGATTTTGCGGTCGCTCCATAGCCCGCGTGGCAGTCCCGAAGGCGGTAAATCTATGCCTGCGGGCGCCGCCGCATCCGAGAAAACAAAAACGTCGGAGTGGATTTTTTTATTAAAATTTGCCATGAAAAAGGGCCCCTCGAAAAATGTGGCGTAATTATTTTTAAAAATAAATGGAATTCCCGTACCGATGTCTTTTTCTAGTCTTATATCGCAAAATATAAAATCCACTCCGTCCACGTTCGCACAAACCAGATCATCCGCGCGAAATCTATCAAATCCGTCAAATATCTCGCTTGCCCTTACCTCTTTTTCCTGAAAAAGCGCGCCCATTTTATACGAAAAGCCCAGGCTCTCGATATAAGGCTTGAGATAAAGCTCTTTGTAGCGCATCAAAAACCGCTCGGTTTTGCGCTCAAAAATCCACTCGTAAAATTCGTCCCTCGTACTGATTATTGCTAAAATAGACATGACCAAAAAAGATAAGCTTTCTATGTCAAGATCGAGTTTGGGAAAATCAAGAAAGATGATTATCAATGCGAGCGTAAGCATCGGACCGAAAACCGCAAACGCTACTAGATAACTTAAAATTTTCCAAAGCTTACGACTTTTCTTAAGCTGTTTGCGCTGCTTTTCTAAATCTATGACGGTTTTAATATCCACGCCAAACCTCTATTTATTAAATTTAACGGCACAACCTTGCGGCGCAGCATAAATTTACGACCGATACGGCGCAATAGGCGCACGTTGTTTAGAGCCGCTAAATTTTATGGCTACTTGCGCGAGCTGTGCGTTCTATTTGTTCGCCCCGCCCTGCCTCGTTTTGCTCGCTTGCCTCGCTCCGCCTTGCGCCGGCTAAGACGTCCAAATTTTTTCATTCAGCCTTAAAATTTTTACGATTTGCAGCATCGCGTCCAGATCGATTTGTATCTTACTCGCGAGCCTATCACCGCGTATCGGTCTATTTAGATCGGGCTCAAAGCTATCGTATCCGCGAGGTATTTTTATATAAATTTTACTTTTTCTGAAGCTAAGCGCGATCTCCGATTTCGCAAGCGTTTTCAAAAATAAAATTTTCTCCATCAGCACGGGTGTGAGTACATACGCTGCGGCGACCGCATCTTTTGTATATACCGCAAAAGATCTGTTAAATTTCGCGTTATCCATATTGCAAGATCTTGCACCGCTTTCCAAGACGCCGTGCGGTAGCTTTATTTTTCTTGGAAGAATAAAAATGTCGGATCTAATCTTTTTATGAAAATCGGCTGCGAAAAAAAGACCTTGAAATATCTCCATTTCCTTCTTTTCATAAGTCAAAGTGAAAAAACTATCATCTATAGTCTCTTTAGACATCCAAATATCGCAAAAGCTGAAGTCCACACCGTCTATGTTTCCGTATATCAAATCATCTCCGCCAGAATTTGCATATTGATTAAAAAGCCCGCTTTGCAGGATGTCTTGCTCTTGGGTTACGGCGCCGAATCTATTGTATTTGTATCCTAGACTTTCGATGTATGGCATTATATAGAGGGCTTTGTATTGCAACGCGAATTCTCGCGTTTTGACTTTGTAGGTTTTTTCGTAAAATAGCTTATAAGTAAAAT
>CAUUSU010000278.1:0-2643 GCA_963547835.1 uncultured Campylobacter sp. | reverse complement strand
TAAAGCGCGCGCTGGCGGAGGATTTCAACGCGACGATAGATGAAATTTCGAGTGAAATTTTAAATTTAGACGGGAAGTAGGCGGCGGATTATGCCCGCGCGACTTGGACCCGTTGCGAGTAAAATTTGGCATGGATTATGGAATTTTCATACGCGAGGCTTGCGCGACAGCGGCAATTTCATCTAAGCGCAGGCAGGTGGGATTATGGCGCACTTATTGCACTATCGCGCCTCTTAAATTTTTTAAGAGCCAGCTAAAAATTTTTATATATAATCGCCGCTTAAAATAAGGAGTGCTAATGAAAAAATTCTATCTTAAAATTTCGTTATTTGCGTTTATAGTGGCATTTGCGGCGATTCCCGCTGCGGCAAAGGTAGGTTTAGAGGATTTTAAAACTCAAGAGGAAAAAGATTTAGCGATCTCTTGCAGTGACGGCGATGGGAAATACAGCGCGTGTATGAAACTGGCTGAAATTTTAACCAAAAGATGCGATAATGAAGATTTTAGGAGCTGCGAGATTGCGGGAGATTTTTTATCGGCATTCGGACGATATAGAGACGCTATCGCTCCTTTAAGCAAGGCTTGCGATGCAAATTTGATGCTGTCTTGCGTTTCGTTAATGACGACAGATATAGCAGCTACGGGGAATATCGATAGGGCGATAAGAAGCTTGGATAAAATTTGCGATGCCAAAATCGACGGCAGTGAGGAATATTGCAAATTTAAAAACGAGCTTGAAATTTGCTTAAAAGATACGGAATGTAATCCGATAAAAAGAGGCAAAGAGCTTCTAAACTGGATCGTGGAGCAATGATATGAAAAGTTTGGTATTGATAGCGATGTTGGCATTCTCGTGTGCGTATGCGGGTTTTGGTTTTAAAGAAAAGGATTTAGCAAATTTATATTCGCTTTGCAATAAGGGCGATGGGAAATATAGTGCCTGCACGAAGCTAACGGATATATTATCAAAGCATTGTGATGGCAGCAATGCCGAAAAATGCGGAGAGCTCGGATATGTGCTATATGAGATAGGTAGGACCGAAGAGTCTATCGCACCATTACAGAAAGCTTGCGATGCGGATTTAGCATTTTATTGCTTTAAATTAGGATCTGATGAGCTTGGGCGCACAGATAATATAAATAGAGCGTATGCTAGTTTTTCAAAAGCTTGCGAGCTTGGCATTGAAGATGAAAAACTTCTACAAGTATCTTGCATGGCCGAAGATAAATTAAAAGAGTGTTTAAACAATAGCGAATGTAATCCATTGAAAGTGATAGAAGGTATTTACTACACGGCTAAAAATATAATGCAAAATTAAAATTTTTAATTAAGGAGTAAAAGATGGCGAATCTAAAGAAGGGCAAAGAGCAATAATGAAAAAATTCTATCTTAAAATTTGGCTACTTGCATTTATAATGGCATTTGTATCGATCCCTGCTGCGGCACAATCGTCTTTAACAGGTTTAATAAAGTTAGAAGATTTGAGGAGCGAAGAGCAAAGAGCGCTTTTGAAATCCTGCGATTACGGTGACGGAAAATATGGATCGTGCAATAAACTCGTTGAAATTTTATCTAAAGAGTGCGATGGCGGCGATATGCGCTCATGTGCTATACAGAGTGATCTTTTGCGATCATTACGCCGAATAGAGGAAGCTACGCAATATCTGATTAAGCTGTGTGATGCCAATAGTACATATCACTGTTTTATATTGGGTACGCTAGATATATATCTAAACGGTAATATGCAAGCAGCAATTAAAAGTCTTGAAAAAGTTTGTAATAGCGATCTTAAAGATAGAGATATAGTTTGCAAAAATATCGAGGAACTAAAAGCCTGCCTAAAAGACAAAGAGTGTAACCCTATAAAAAAAGGTAAAATTATTTTTGAAGGTGTCGAAAGGAAATTGTATGGGGAAAATTAATTTTGTATTTTGTTCCATGATATTTTTAGCTTCTATCGTAATGGCTGGTAAGCCTACGGTTGAAGAGGAAAATCTTTATAACGAATGCGATAAAGGAAACGGCAAATATAGCTCGTGTACTAAACTAATAGAAATTTTATCTAAAAAATGTGATGGCGGAGATATGATCGGATGCTCGGATCTTGGTTATATATTAGGTCCTAAGCTTGGTATGCGTGAAGCTTCTATCACTCCTTATGAAAAATCTTGCAAAGCGGGTATCGCGGAGTCTTGTTTTGCTCTTGGAACACAAGACATAGGTTTAAGAGGCAACATTAAAAAGGCTGTTATAAATTACACTACGGCTTGTGAAAAATTTACCGATCAGAAAAAACTATTTAAACTAAAGTCTTGCGCGTTAAAGATAGCTTTAGAAAACTGCTTACGAGATGAGGAGGAACACGATCCTGTAAAGTGTGCGATAGAAGCATTTGAAGAAATAACTGATAAATACAACGCAAATTCAACAAAGGAGTAAAAGATGGCAAATCTGAAGGAGGCAAAGAGCGATAATGAAAGAATTTTATCCCGCAATTTTGGCGTCTTTAATAACGCAAGCCGCGGCAGAACTCAACCAAAGCGTAGCCGATGGCAAAAGATAAAATTTACGTCCTTTTCTGATTTAAATTTATATCGTTTAGAGCGTCTGAAATGAAAGCGCTATTTTTATACTCGCAATAA
>CAUUSU010000277.1:0-2652 GCA_963547835.1 uncultured Campylobacter sp. | reverse complement strand
GGCGGAATTCTAGCGATATTCTCCGCGTTTTTGGTTTCGGGATACGCGTATATTTTTTACTCGTAAAATTCCGTCAAAATTCTATAGTCCGGGTATCTGCTCGGACTAAATATATTTATAAGATATATTTTTAAACTCCTAAATTTTCGGAATCTTTATAAAAAAATTCTGATTTAATACTATTTTAATCAGTTATCTGTATAATATGCATATTTTATGGAAAGAAGAATTTATGGATTTTGATTTTATAGCTAAATTTAGCCCGATGTTCGTAAAGGCGGGAATTTTAACGCTAAAGCTCGCATTTTATGGGATTTTACTATCCATAATCATCGGTTTTATCTGCACGCTAATAAAATATAAAAGATTGCCTCTATTAAGCCCGCTTGTGAGCACATATATCGAGCTATCTCGCAACACTCCGCTTTTAATTCAGCTATTTTTTCTATACTACGGCTTGCCAAAGCTCGGCGTTCAAATTTCGGGCTTTACCTGCGCGATCGTAGGTCTTGCGTTTTTGGGCGGAAGCTATATGAGCGAGAGCTTTAGGCTCGGTTTTGAGGCGATAAAAAAATCCCAGATCGAAAGCGCGATGAGCCTCGGTCTTAGCGAAGCACAGATAGTGTTTTACGTCGTGCTGCCGCGCGCCTTTGCGATCGCCCTACCCTCCATCAGCGCAAATATAATCTTTCTACTTAAAGAAACCTCGATCGTTAGCATCGTCGCACTTGCCGATCTAGTCTATGCCGCAAAGGACGTGATCGGGCTATATTACAAGACGAACGAGGCGCTGTTTATGCTAAGCGTTTCGTATCTGATCATAATCCTGCCGCTTTCGCTAGCGCTTACGCTGCTTGAAAAGCGCCTTGCGTATATGAGGGGCTAGCGATGGAACTCTTAAGCGGCGAAAATTTAATCAGGCTTCTTGACGGGCTCGGGGTCACGCTGCAAATCGCGCTCATCTCGATCGCGGTTTCGCTCGCTCTAGGCTTAGTGCTTGGAATTTTAATGGCTTCTGGGCGCAGAGCCTTATACATCCCGCTTAAAATTTGCCTAGAGATCGTGCGCATCATGCCGCCCATCGTTTGGCTATTTATCGTATATTTCGGCGCGAGCAAGGCATTTGGCATCCACATCTCAAATATCGCAGCTTCGATCATCGTCTTTAGCGTCTGGGGCGTTTTTGAGATGATGGATCTGGTGCGCGGCGCCGTGCTTAGCATACCCAAGCATCAGTTCGAAAGCGCCGAAGCGCTCGCATTTAGCAGATCTCAAATTTATCTCTACGTCATCCTACCACTTGCGATGAGGCGCCTAGTGCCCGCAACGATAAATTTATTCAGCAGGATGATAAAAACAACCTCGATCGCCGTACTCATTGGCGTCATCGAGCTCGTCAAAGTCGGACAGCAGATCATCGAAGTGAATGTCTTCCGCGATAATTACGCGCCGCTAATCATCTACGGAGCGATATTTTTCGTATATTTTTTGATCTGCTATCCGATCTCGGCGCTTTCGAAAAGACTAGAAAACAGGTGGAGCTGATGGGAATTTTAGAACTTCATAAAATCAATAAATTTTATGGCGAGCTGCACGCGCTAAAGGACATCAGTCTTAGCGTTGCACAGGGTGAAGTCGTGGTAATCCTAGGCCCTAGCGGCTGCGGCAAAAGTACCCTACTTCGCACGATAAACGGGTTAGAGCCGGTACAAAGCGGAAATTTTATAATCGAGGGCGAGCGGATCGATCAAAATTTCAAAGAGTGGCGCAGGATCAGACAAAAGATCGGTATGGTCTTTCAAAGCTATGAGCTTTTCGACCACTTAAATGTGCTACATAATATAATCCTAGGTCCCGTGAAAGTCCAAGGCGTACCGCGCAAGCAAGCTGTAGAGCTAGCCAGGCATTGGCTCAAAATCGTAGGACTAGAAAATAAAGAGCGAGCCTACCCCAAAGAGCTTAGCGGCGGGCAGAAGCAGCGCATCGCGATCGTGCGAAGCCTGGTGATGAAGCCGAAGATCATGCTTTTTGACGAGGTTACCGCAGCACTTGATCCAGAGATCGTGCGCGAGGTGCTAGACGTAATGCTAAATCTTGCCAAAGAGGGGCAAACGATGCTAATCGTAACGCACGAGATGGGCTTTGCGCGCGCCGTAGCCGATCGCATAGTTTTTATGGACGAGGGAAGCATCGTCGAGATTAACGAGCCGGGGGCGTTCTTTACCGCTCCAAAGAGCGAGCGTGCGAAGAAATTTTTAAATATGTTCGAATTTAAAAAATAAATTTTAATAAAGGAGAAAAGATGAAAAAAACGCTAAGCACGCTTTTTATCTTAGTTGCGTTATTTTTCGCAGGTTGCAACGACGAGGGCAAAGGCTCCTCAAATTCCGTACAAGGTTCCGCCGCTCCGCAAAGCTATATAGACGGAGTTAAAAAGCGCGGCGTAGTAAGGATCGCTGTTTTCGGCGATAAACCGCCGTTTGGCTACATTGACGAGACGGGCAAAAACGCGGGATATGACGTGTATTTTGCAAAACGTATCGCAAAGGAGCTTTTGGGCGATGAAAACAAAGTGCAGTTCGTGCTCGTAGAGGCCGCCAATCGCGCGGAATTTTTGGCGTCGGACAAGGTCGATATCACGCTTGCAAATTT
>CAUUSU010000276.1:0-2660 GCA_963547835.1 uncultured Campylobacter sp. | reverse complement strand
CTTATGCCAGCCCTGCGGGATCCGCCACCAGTTATACCGCAGCGAAACGCCCGCTGCGACGGCAAAGATCAGAAAAGCTACAAAATAGGTCATAGCAAGCTCTTGTAAGCTTTGATGTATTGATTTACGACGTTAGACATATCGAATTCTCCTTTGCATTTTTCCTTTACTTTAGAAAAAATAGCCTTAAATTCTTCATAATTCTCATATACTTCGTTTAGTTTACGCCGTAGCGACAAAATATCTCTTTCAAACAGCAGCTCTTTGGGTAAAATTTCGGTGCAAATACCCACTGCAGTAGAGATTAAAAGCGGCGAATAATATACGCCATCGATTGCCGTTAACCCATAAGCCTCAAATGCAGACGCAATGATTTGTAGATTACAAGCACTTAAATAATCTTGCAAATGATCCGTAAAGCCTGCAATATTTATCTTTTCTTCCAAGCCTAATTCTTTTATTAAATCCTTTAAATTCTCCTCTTCTTCACCACTACCGAATATTGTGCATTCAAAGTCAAAATTTACATCCGCCAAAGCCTTTATTATTATATCTATACCCTTGGGCGCAGATAACCTGGCGGCTGAAATGATACTAAATTTATTACTTCTATATTCTTTCTCCCCCCCCTTTTTTTTTGGTTTTTTATACGCCATCGCATTTTTGATAATTATGGAGTTTGTAGGCAAAATTTCTTTCGTATCCTCTAACACCGCCACGCATAGATCAGCTAGTTTATAATTTTTCTTCACCTGCAAAGTATGCTTCGTAGCCACCACTCCGATTCTCCTAGAGCCTAAAAATCGTGCTAAATTCCGTGCGCGATACATTATTTCAATTTCTTTTGTATTGTGACAATGAATTATGTCTGGTGAAATTTTAATTAAAAGCTGTGCTGTCTGTAGTAAAAATAATGGATTATATCTATTATGCCCGAAATTAAATTTGATTAAATTTACGCGTTCACTCAAATATGGTGCAATCTTTTCGTCGCTTAGCAAAAATACCTCATTAGTTTTTGCCATTTCATTACACAGATCGACGCAGACTTTCTCTGTTCCAGCGAACTGCTTCCATTGTAGCGTATGTAGAATTTTCATATCGCTCGCCCTTTCTTATAAATAAACTCGCGCCATTCGTAAGGCTCGCTGTAAAAATCGCTCCGATCGCTTTTATCCTTTTCGCCACGGCCGTTGCGATATTTGCCGTCTCCGTAAATTTCATCGCAAATTTTGGCACCAATTTTATCGTCCTTACCATTGTCTTCGTAACCTACTGCGTGAGCCTCGTCATTAAATTTTAGTTTTTCATCGCCCTTTTTACCGTAAATTTTTCCGCCTTCGCTACGGCTATCATATCTCTCTCCAAGCTCGCCACCAACTTTACTGCAGTCGTCGCTATCCGCATTTTTTAAATCCGTGCCGAAGCTCTCTTCAAAGATCGTCTCAAGCATAAATTTTGCCACTCGGGCGGCGTTTGCGATCTTTAGCGTCTTGGCTCTGCCGCGCTGCGCGATACGCGCGTATTCGCCGCTAGCAAGAAGGCATTTGATCTTTGAAAAGCAATCCGTAGGACCGTCAAAATAAACTATCTCCGAGCCGTCCTTATAAAGCCGCTCAAACCCCGCGATCTTGGGGCTAAAAGTGCAGACGCCGCATCCTAAAAACTGCGCCATACGGTCGCTCGCGCCGAGCAATTTATGAGCGCGCGCGCACTCAAGCTCGTCGTCGCGATTAAAATTTATCGCGATCTTCGCAGCCGCGATCTCGCGATGAAATTTATCTCCGAATACGGCAGGCGCGCCGAGGCTTGCAAAAATTTTAAGCCTAAACCCCTCTTTTTCGCAAAAATCGCGCAGCAAAAGCGCAAATTTATACCTCACGTCCTCTTGATAATCGCGCGCTATGTAGATCACGTCGGTCGTTTTAGCGGCGTCTAGGCGTCTATCAAACGCCGCGTCGGAGATGTTTGGGAAAAAGGCGAATTTCGCGCCGTATCTTGCCGAAAGATCGCGCAGCTTCAGCGCATTCGCCCAAAAAAACACGTCGATAAAGCTTAGCTTTTCGAAAAATTCCCGTTTTTCTTGTAGATGATCGACGTACCAGATCGCGATTTTGATCTTAGGAAGTGCCGATTTTATCGCCCGCAGCGTGTCAAGACTGATCTTTTCGCCTTTGCCGATTAAAAGCAGATCGGCGCCGATATTTTCGCAGATACGCACGAGCTTGGCGTTCATCTTCTCTAACCCGCTGTTTTTCAGCCCGCAAAAGCGCAAGCTCCGCTCCCAATCGCGGTAGCTAAAATCATAGACGAAGTGGCCGCCGCGGATGAGACCGTGGCTGATCTTGCGCTCCATGCCGTAGAAAAAACTACCGTCGTCGTATTCGTTGAAAATGCCGCAATGCACGATTTTTAGACTTTTATTTCTCTCTTTTGACACGGCTATTTATTTCTCATACTATTGCTATTGTTATTTATTCGGCTTGCATACAGCAGGGCAGAAAAAACTGCTATATAGCTCAAAATAGGTTTATTTACAAATGGAGAATGATCAAATTGAAAAATTACTAAAAAATATATAAAAATAGTAGAAATTTTGAATTCTTTATAGCAAAACGAACTATAAATATTATAAACTATGCCTAAAAAATAAAATATCG
>CAUUSU010000275.1:0-2664 GCA_963547835.1 uncultured Campylobacter sp. | reverse complement strand
CACTCCGAGATGCTTCCTGCGCACGGCTATCCGCAGCTTCGCAAGTATCCGCACCTAAAGGGCAACGTCGGCAAGGCGTGGTTCGATCAGACCAAGCTTTTTAACGAATTTAAGGGCGCGATTTTGATGACCACCAACTGCATCGTGCCGCTTCGCTCATCCTGTAGCTACGCAGACAGGCTGTTTGGCTACTCTATCGCGGGCACCGACGGGATCAAACATATCCAAAACGACGATTTTACGCCGCTCATCGAGTGCGCGCTTGCGTGCGGCGACGTGAGTATGGACAGCGACGAGAGCTTGGTGACGGGCGGACACTACAAGACGATTTTGAGCCTCGCGCCGCAAATTTTAGACGCGATCAAATCTGGCAAAATCCGCCGCTTTTTCGTCATCGCAGGCTGCGACGCACCCGGCAAAGGACGCGAGTATTACCGCGAGCTAGCGCTCAGCCTGCCGAAGGACTGCGTGATTTTGACCTCCAGCTGTGGCAAATTCCGCTTCAACGACGTGGATTTCGGAACCGTGCCCGGCACCGAGCTTCCGCGCTATATCGATCTAGGTCAGTGCAACGACAGCAACGGCGCGGTCAAGATCGCCCTGGCGCTTAGCGAGGCTACGGGCATCGCGGTAAACGATCTGCCGGTCTCGATCGTGCTGATGTGGATGGAGCAAAAGGCGGTCATCATCCTGCTTGCGCTGTTTAGCCTAGGCGTTAAGAATATCAACGTGGGTCCTACGGTGCCTGAGTTTTTCAACGACGAAATTTTGGGCTTTTTGGTGCAAAATTTCGGCCTTCGCCTAATCAGCGGCGACGCGCAGGCGGATCTGAAATACTTCCTGGGCGAATAAATTTTATAGCGAGGCAAATCGGGTAAATTTAAAATTCGGCAAAGCTTCGATTTTAAATTTACCCTTTATACGTATACGGCAGTTTTAATAGATCTAGCCGATGCGGCTATTTTACGCAACGCTCATATTTAAATTTCACGACTATGCCGTCCTTCTTAATTTAAATTTTAAAATCATATAATCTCACTAAATGCTTAGAAAAATTTAATTAAGTGCTTTTTTTACACATTCAAATTCCAATCGTCTTTGCTATTACAATCCTTCTTTTTCTGTGCAAGTATTTATATCTTATCCGCATCGCTTCCGCTTATAGTAATCCTATGGTGTGCCTCATTGATGCTTGATATTGCATAAAATTTTCCGTATTATCTCATTTTTCGCTATCAGATATTGCAATTTAGTGCCGTTAAAATTTTAAATAAATATAGTATTTTCACAGGATTTTTAATCGGGATTTAAATACGGATTTTAATCTAAATTTTACTCATAAATTTTGAGATTATTTTATGAGTGCATGGCGTACGGCTTGTGGGAATAAAATTTTAAGCAGATTTTGTGCAAAATTTCAAAATGCGGCCCAAACTTGCAAGCAGATAAATTCGCTGTAGCCTTGCGTTTAGAATTCCGCGCTAGTGATAAATTTCGCATCTTTACTTCGGTGCAAATTTTAAAATTCTATATAGGAGATAAAATTATAAGCCCGTGCAATGCATGAATTCTAAAATTCCACATCGCCTATAGAATTCCACGCCTCACACGACACATAAGTTTTGAAAATTTTAAAATCCCACATCGTAGATAAAATTTAGAAATTTTTTTATGGTAAAATTTTAAAGCTCTGCCACAAATCCTCTGTCCGCGCGGCGAATTCCAAATCCGTCTAGAACTTAGATTTTCCTCACCAGCTCGGGAATTATCGCTTCGAAATCGACCCCTTCGTAGTCCTTGCGCTCCTCGTCGCTCATCGTCTCTTTGATCGTGCTGACGACGAAATCCGCAGCGATACGAACCGCAGTTTCCAGCGACTTGCCGCGCATTATTGCGCCGAAGGCTACGGCGGCGAAAATATCGCCGGTACCGTTAAATTTAACCGGCAGCAGCTCGTGAAAATACTCGTTCGTCCTGCCCGTGCGCGCATCGTAGCTGAAAACCCCGCACTGATCGGCGATGTAGCCGATGCCCTTTAAAATGACCTGTCTAGCGCCCAGCTCTCTAAGGCGCGCAAGCAGATCCATGATAAAATCCCTATCTGCGTCCTCTCGGTACGGCACCCCGGTGATCGCGCAGGCCTCGGTGATATTTGGCGTGATGATGTCGGCCTGGGCGCACAGAAGCGCCATCATGCGGGCAAAGTCCCCGTTAAAGCCCGGATAAAACACGCCGTTATCGCCCATGCAAGGATCTACCAAAATAGTTTTGCCCGCGCCGCCGAAGCTAGCAAATAGCTCGCTCATGATCTCGATCTGCGCCGCCGAGCCCAAAAAGCCCGTATAGATGCCGTCAAACACCACTCCGCGGTCTTTCCAATGCGCCATGATCGCGCGTATTTGAGAGCTTAGATCGCAAAAGGTGTAGCCCGAAAAGCCCGTATGCATCGATAAAACCGCCGTAGGGATCACGCTCGTGCTCATCCCCATCGCGCTTAGTATCGGCAAGGCGACGGTCAGCGAAACCTTGCCCACGCAGGATATATCTTGAACGGTAAGAACTTTTTTCATCACAATTCCTAAAATTTTTGGCTCTATTTTACCGCTATTTATATTAAAAAGGCGAATTTAAATAAAATTTACTCTACGAATAGTCTAAATTTAT
>CAUUSU010000274.1:0-2694 GCA_963547835.1 uncultured Campylobacter sp. | reverse complement strand
GGTAGCATCACGCACATTAGCGGCAAACCTACCTTCATCCAGTCCGCGAAGCTGTAGTGCAAGGCTTGAGCCACGATTAAATTTGGTGGAGATCCCACGAGCGTGCCCAAACCTCCGATGCTTGCAGAATACGCGATGCCTAAAAGCAAAAACACGAGCGTGCCGCGATCTTTGCTCTCGTCCATGTTGGCGCAAATTCCAAGCGCGATTGGAAGCATCATCGCAGCAGTTGCGGTATTTGAAACCCACATCGAAAGGATCGCCGTAGCAAGGCAGATTAAAATCGCAGCTACACCCAAGCGACCGCCTGCGCGGGCGATTAGCCACATCGCGATTTTTTTATCGAGCTTTTGCATATGCAGAGCCGTTGCCAGAGCAAAGCCGCCGAAAAAGGTAAAGATCGTAGGGTTTGCAAAATTTGCAAGCGTGCTTTTGATGGTGGCAGCCGTGAAAGTGCCATCTTTGGCGAATTTGCCAAGTCCGATAGCTACCGCAAGCACCGGCACCATAAGCGCGGTTACCGTGATATGCACGGCCTCTGTAAGCCACATAATCGCGATAAAAGCAAGTAACGCAAGGCCTTTTTTGACATTAGGCTCAAATGGTAACGCGGCATATAGCGCAAAGCCCACTGCAGCGGCAATCGCCATAATGATGACACCGCGCTTAGGAAACGGCACGGTGTCGGTGAGCCTGTCTAAACCCAGCTCGTCTACGTCTGAGTCCAGTGGTCCTTGTAAGCGGGAGTTGCGTAACTCCACTTTGTGTTCTTCCATAGATACTCCTTTTTTGGATTTGGCTTATGATACAAAAATGAGGCGGGAATTTTATAAATTCCAAATCAAATCGTCTTAAATTTTTAAAAGTGCAGTTACTATCGGTAACACGGCACTTATCTCGTGTGTAAATTTTAAATTATACATAAAAACTAACAACTAAGTAAGCGCTTTAAATTTCATCACAGATTATTTTTTAATGACACCCGACATTTAAATTTGCTAACTGCTCAAGGGAGGCGGCGTAGAATTTCGTCGAATTCCGTGCTGGCAATCGAGATAGAATTCTGTCCTTAGCAAGCGAGATAAAATTTTATCCAAGGCGAGTGAGATAAAATTCCAAGTCTTGTCGCGAAATTCATCGAAATTTCAAAAAAAGGATATTATAATCGGTAAATTTTAAATGCGCTTGTAAGCGAGCTTGGCGGAAGACGCTTAAAGATAGCAAGCAGTAAAATAGCAAAGCGGCGGTGGTGGAAAGCCCGAAATTATAAATTGTAAGGAGAAAATATGAAAAACAAAATTTTAATCGCGGCGTTTGCCGCTGCAGTGTGCGCAAGCTCAAGCTTCGGCGAGGGGATATTTTTAGGTATTGAGGGAGATTATTCTTTTAAATCCAGCATCACTACTAAATGGTCTGACGAGGAAGATTCTGGCACGAATAAAGATAATAAGGGGCAGGCTGCGCTCGGCTTTAAAGGCGGCTATGATTTTGGTATAGCTAGGGCGTACGGCGAGTACTTGTATGATTTCAAAGCTTCGAAAACTGGCACTGACGAGGACATCATATTTAAACACGAGTGGAATAAGCACAGCTTGCTCGTAGGCGGGGATTTTACGCCTGAGATTACGAATGGCTTTAAACTCGTAGCGGGCGCATATACAGGAGTTTCATTTTTGAAATATAAAATTTATTCGTATGACGAATCTGACGGAAGCAGCGATTCGCTTTCAAAGACTCTGCCTGGCTGGGTCATCGGCGCAAGGCTGGGCGGGCTATATAGCTTTGATGAGCATAATGAGATCGAGTTTGGCTACAAAGCGGACTACACGAGATACAAGGCTAGTAAGCTCGGAGAGGATATAGATAAAGCCTACGAGACCAATCATGGACTATATTTAGGATACAACTTTAAATTCTAAAAATTCTAACGTGCTAGCGCAGGATGGAGCGAACGAACTCCCGCTCCATCCGTTTTAAATTCCAAATAATTATTAGACGTCAAATCGCAGGATTGTTTAATCTGAGATTTGCTAGCAATTCAGATGTAATTATATGATAATCAAGGGTGCTGCCGGTACTAGACGTCAAATTTTACCCGCTTGCGCGTATAAAATTTTAAAATTTTTAAAAATATCATTACACAAGCTTAATTTCCTATTTTTAGTGCTATCTGCTAAGCGCTTAAATTGATGGAATTTATGAAATTTTACTCAATCCGCTTTTTTCTAAGAATCGTTAAAATCTCAAGTTGAGAAAGCGGAATTTTATCAATGTCTCCATTTGCCACTTTAAATTTGTTTCATAATTGTTTCGGATATCTCACGACCCCTAGTTCGAGTACGACGCAGAAATGCCATAAAATCATTAAAATTTGGTTGGTTGCCATAGGTAAAATTCTAAGCGAGCACGTAAAAGGATTGCGTCTTAATGCTGGCCGATCTAGAGATGGATTCGCCTGTTTGCCTTATGGAAATCTCGCATTTACATCTTCGGGATTAGCACTTAAATTTTGCGGTAAAATTCTAAAACTACTACACCTAAGAATCTTACCGTTTTAAAGCATTAAATTTTTATGATTTTAAGGTTAGTTGCAACCGTAGAAAAATTCACGATAAAAGCGGTGGATGCCTGTCGTGCGGATTTAGATGCTAGATTAATCCGCAAGCGCTACGCTTTTACTAAAATTTTATCTTT
>CAUUSU010000273.1:0-2705 GCA_963547835.1 uncultured Campylobacter sp. | reverse complement strand
GCAAAAAGATCACCGCTTCGATGCAAGAGGCGATCGACATCACCCAAAAGCGCCGCAAATTTCAAGATGAATACAACCGCGCTCACGGCATAACCCCGCATTCTGCGAGCCGCAATATCGAGGAGAGTCTAAAGATCGAGGACGGCACCGAAATTTTAAGAAAGGGTGCCAATCTCGAAAAAATGCCAGCCGCCGAGCGCGCCAAGATCGTAAAGGAGCTTCGCAAGCAGATGCTCGAAGCCGCGGCAGCTCTGGAGTTTGAAAAGGCTGCTGCGCTACGCGATGAGATCGCGAAGCTTAGGAAGCTGTAAGCTACAAGACCCGAAACGCCCTGAAATTTCGTGGTGAAATTTGCGCATTAAATTCCACCTGGCGGAGCGTGAAATTTGCGCGCATAACACAGAGTGAAATTTACGCGCCGAATGCCGTCAGGCAGAGCATGAAATTTACGTGATCTGCGCGGCAAATGCCGTAAAATGGAGCGTAAATTTGGGCGTGATGCGAGACGGCGAGTTTTGAAATTTAATCATTAAATTTAAATAATTCGCGCAGGAATGCCGCAAGGTGAAATTTTAAAATTTACTCATTAAATTTTAGATAGTTTGAGGCGGATTGCTGCGAGAGCGGTTTTAAAATTTACTCGTTAAATTTAAGATGGTTTGTGCGCGAAATTTATACATCGATTTTCTCGTTTTCTCGCTAAATTTGCGCTCCGCGCCCCCCCCTGCCGCGCCGGACATCCGATCCGTAAATCTACGCGCCGAGCTTTTTATTTCAACTCGCTTTCGATCCGCAATTTGCGAGCCCAATTTGCGGCAGTCGCACTACCCCACTCCATACCGCCGCGCGCCATAACGCTTTTTTGCATATATCCGCACCATCTTCGATTTTTTCCCCGTGCGCGCCCCGCGTTTAAATTCTATCGCTTCGCTCGCTCAATCCGTAGCGGCTATGAGCGGATATGTGCCCAGACGCCGAATTTTCGCGTGCTTTTTACGCGCCGTTGTGCGCGGATACTTTCAAAATTTTACGTAGAATTCCAAGCCTGTCCGCACCTACATTCGCGACACCGTCATAAACGCTCGCTTTTAAGGGCACGAAAGAGGGATTTGCGCGACACAGCGCAGGAAATGAAATTTAGACGCTACAAGTGCGCCACAAAATTTCAAAAAGGACAACGAGCCGCGATTAAATTTACCTGTGGGAGTGCGCCATAGTGTGCCGATCTGCGCGCTACGTAAATTTTAAAATCGCCTCTAAATTTAAAATTTTATCCGCGATTAATACTCTCTGCTAAGCTCTAAATTTTCCACGCGCAGCGGTCTTTCGCCCTCGAAAATCACCCCGATGCCGAAAGGCTCGCAAATATCAAGCGCGCCCTCGGCAAACCTCAGCAGCCACTGCGTATCGCGCGCGTAAAACGTGCATTGCGGCAGCTCAAACGGCAGATCGCAAACGGGCACGTCAAGCAGCCTAAGCTCATCCTTGCCCAAACGATACTCGCGCCTAAGCTCGTCTCGCAGGAAGGCGAGGGCGTCTTTTACGTACCGATCGATCTCTCGGGCGATGCGCTGCGCGAGCAAGATCGTCTCATCGTCCACATCCGCCGTATCCGCAGACACAAGACAAAACGGCACCTCACCGAAGCTTTCGCTTTTTAGCTTCAGCTCCGCGTACCAAATGAAGCCCTCGTCCGTCGCGACTTTTTCAAGCTCGCCAAATTTCCAAGCCTTTTTTTGCATTTTATCTCCGCCTCTATTTTCGCGTCGTTTTTTAAAATTTCGATGCCGTGCCCGTTTTTGCGCGTCGTGTTTAAATCCGCACCGAGATAAAATTTGGCTCACTTCTCAGCGGACGAGCGCAAAAGCTCTAGGCGATTTTTCCGTCCGAAGCCACGCGAACAAAAACGCCGCAGGCGCCGCAAAGTCCATCAGCACGGATATGCGCGAGCCGTCGCCTGAGATGACGGACAGTATGCCGCCCGCGAACGAAACCCCCACGGCGATCAGAAATAGCACGTTTTGCGTGTCTTTATACAGCCCGTAATAGAGCCTAGCTATGAAAAACAGAACCGCCAGCGCGCCGATAATCGTAAGGGTGCGTTTTGCAATATCGAAGCAACTGCATAGGCAATCGCGGTGATAATTATAAATTTTACGTTGGAGACGGTATCGCTGCCCGCAAGCTCGGAGATGCCTTTCGCCGCGCGGTAAAGAAGGATAAGCGAGCCCAGACCCAAGCACGCCCTGATGCTAAAAAGCCCCTCGCCGTTAGGCAGGCGCTCCGTAAGCGCAGAAATCAGCATAAGCACCTCCGATATGATGCCGAAGCGTTTTGCGTCTGCGAGCTTGTCGCGATTGAAGGGGTTTCGCATACCGCCGAAGCCGCCGCCCATGCCGCCCGAACCGCCTAAACCGCCGCCGGAGCTTTTGAAACTTCCTTGCATTTTGCCTCCTTATTTGCGCGATCGCGCTTAGCAGATATTTCTCGCAATTTTAGCTGCAAACGCCTTGAATTTCGCTTCTTCCACAAGAAATAAAGAATATTTTGTCTGCTTACGGGTATTTTAACAATAGCATGCGAGTAAAATTATCCATCGTTCGCATATGATTATTATACCTTTAAAGCAAGAAGCTCAAAAAAGTCAAACTATTATCACAATTTCTGTTTATTAAAATAAATTTATTTTCTATTAAAATTCTATG
>CAUUSU010000272.1:0-2709 GCA_963547835.1 uncultured Campylobacter sp. | reverse complement strand
AATATCCCGTTTACGCGCCCGTTCATATCATAAATCTCGCTGCCGTCGCAGTGAAAGACATTGCCGGAGATGCACTCGCATTTAAGCCCATCCGCAGCCTCTGTGTATCTGTAGTCTTCAACGTAAAGCGCACCGCTTACGCCACGGACGCTACTTATGGGGTTGTAAATTAACACGGCTAGAATTTCATTCTTTTGAGGATTTGAGATCTCCCACTCCACGGCGCGATATGAGCTAAGTAGCAGCACGATAGGCTTAGCGGATTTGGCTAAATTTAGCTTGACGCGATTATTCATCTGCGCGCTTTCGTAGATCGCGCCCAGCCACAGGTCGTAGTCCTTATCCGCAGGGATCTTGGCTACGGCGTCCTTTTGACGATAAAATGGCTCTACATCTTTAAAATCCACGAAAAGCTCGCTAGAATGCGCGTCATTTAAAAACCACGCTTCGATCTTGTGCTTGCCCTTGCTAAATTTATACGTAAGCGGGCGCTTTTGATTGCTAGATGTCCCACCTAGCACATCCGTGCCGTCCACGGCGATTACCAGCGTAGACCAGCCGTAATCTCCTAGCACCATCTTTTCGACATCTGCGTCGAAATTAAACTCACCGACCCAATACGCCATAAGATTTGGAGACGGAATTTCATGGAATGAATTTCCTTCGTAATTGACGCTGATGCGATCGACGTTTTCAGAGAAAACCACTTTCTTAGGCTCATCTTTATTCAGATAAAACGCCAAAAACTTATCCTGCGGGATCTGCGCGTCCGCGGTAATCTCTTTCGCCCATTTTTGCATATTGCTCTCTTGCGCGAACGCCGCAAATGCAAACACCAAAATAATCAAAAACCTCATTACCGACCTTTCTTATTTCGTATAAAAGTAAAATCCCTAAACCTAAAAGCCCTAGGCTTAGGGGTTTTGCCGCTTTAGCTTCCACAGCCTATACGAATTAAATTTCAGCTGCGCGAGAAATTTCCTTGTCCCATCTTAAAATTTTAAAACAAAGTTTTAGCGATAAAATTTCACATTTTAAAATTCCGCGGCAAAGCTTTATGCTTAAAATTTTACATCTAAAACTCCAAAGCAGAATTCTACGGCAAATTTTACCTCGTTGAATTGTCCGTTTGGAATTTAACTTCCGCCGCAAAATTTCACGCTTAGAATTTTATCTAAAATCTCACGCAACGGAGCTTGGATAAAATTCTAGCTCGAAATTTCAAACTACGAAATTTCGTGGCAAAATTTTAACGCAGAATTTCGAGCTTCAAAATTCGGCTCGAAATTCCGAGCCGCGAAACCCGCGTGAAATTTTGCCCGCTAAATTTACGGGCAAAATTCTATGGTGAATTTGCATACCGAAATTTTGCGAGCATTATAAAATTTGCAGCGAAATTAGACGTGAAATTCCAAACTATTAAATTCCACCTTGAATTTCAAGCTGCAAAATTCACAAGAAATTCCACGCGAAATTACGCGCCTAGCCCGCCAAAGTCCTAATTCGAGCAGGCGCTCTTGCCGTCCATCACCGGCTGGATTGCGGAGTTATCCGCCAGCTCCTCGCGATCGATCTTCTCGATCTTCTCCCACAGCTTGCGCGCGGCATCTTCGTAGCGCTTCGCGCTCAAAGAATCGGGCGCATAGAAGCTCACCGGCTTGCCGCTGTCGCCGCCCTCGCGGATAGCGATCTCGATCGGAATCTCGCCGATTACTTCGGTGTTGTATCGCTGCGCCAGCTTTTGCGCGCCGCCGCGACCGAAGATGTCGTACTCCTTGCCGTTATCCGGGCAGATGAAGCCGCTCATATTCTCGATCAGACCTGCGATCGGGATGTGAAGCTTTTCGAACATATCAAGTCCGCGCGCGCTGTCGTCCAGCGCGACCGTCTGCGGCGTCGTGACGCACACGCCCGCGGTCACCGGCACGCTCTGAGCGAGCGTAAGCTGCGCGTCGCCCGTACCCGGAGGCATATCCAAAAACAACACGTCCAGATCGCTCCACGCCACGTCTTTTAGCAGCTGCTCGATCGCTTTCATTATCATCGAGCCGCGCCAGATGAGGCTCGCGCCCTCCTCCATCAGCACGCCCATGCTCATCATCTCCACGCCGTGGCTTAAGATCGGCTTTAGCTTCTGCCCCACGACGCTTGCTTGCGTCTTATCCTCGCCCAGCATTCGCGGCAAATTCGGCCCGTAAATATCGGCATCCAAAATCCCTACTCTCTTGCCGAGCTTTGCTGTGCTGATGGCTAAATTTAGCGTCGTCGTGCTCTTGCCTACGCCGCCCTTGCCGCTGCTGATCATCACGAAATGCTTGATCTGCGGCGCGATATTTTTGCCGCTGCGAGAGTTGCTCTTTTCCTCGGCGATCTTAGGCTGTTTGATTAAAATTTCGGCATCCGCCCCTAGCGCCTTTTGCACCGCCGATCTGAGCTCTGCTGCGATCTCAGGCTTGGCGCTGGGGATTTCGATCCCTACGAAAATTCTATCGCCGATCTCGACCTCTTTTACAAATCCAAAATCCACGATGCTTTTAGAAAAGCCCGGATAGATCACACTTTTAAGCAAATTTAAGACTTCGTCTTTACTCATTCTTTCTCCTTATTTTCGGTTAAATTTCTACTGATTTTATATGCGCAAAATTTCGGCCCGCACATCGAGCAAAACTCCGCGCCCTTGTAAATTTCATCGCCCAGGCTCTCGTCGTG
>CAUUSU010000271.1:0-2716 GCA_963547835.1 uncultured Campylobacter sp. | reverse complement strand
GCGATCTCGATACAGACGCGGTGCTCGTCATGCGTCAGCGTCGCGCTCTCGCCCGTGGTACCGACGGGCACGACCGCGCTTATGCCGTTTGCGATCTGTCTTTTGATGAGCTTAGCGTAGGTCTGCTCGTCGAGTTTGCCCTCTTTAAAAGGCGTGATCAGCGCCGTCATAGAGCCGATTATGACATTTTTATTCATCGTTTTCCTTTCGTAAGATAATGCTTGTGGAGCTTTTAAGGCTTAGATAGGTCTTCATCGCTTTTTTAACTGCGCTTTTATCCAGGCTTTTGATCTCGCGCTCCAGCCTAAATAGCGCGTCCAGATCGCCGCGGACGATGTAGCTGCCGTACATCTGCGCTACCTTGCTGGCGCTGTCGAGGGAGTAGATCAGATCGCTGCTTAGGGTGTTTTTGATCTTTAGCATATCATCGTCGCTTATTTTAGCTTTTTTGGGTTTTTAGTTCAGCGCTAAAAATTAACTCCTCAGCGCCGCGCCGCTTACGGCTTGGTTGCAAACGGCAAAGACTATAAATAAATTCTCATCCTTACCGCTCATATCGTAGATGTTGATCTGATTGGCGAGCTTTTTCTCATCGACCAGCACGCGCTGTAAAAGCGAGCTCTTGCCGCCGCTAAGATATATATCCATCGCTTTGATCGCCGCGGCGTCCGGGTGGTTAAACGGCGGAATTTTAAAGGCGACCGCCACGATCTGCGCCTCGCTGCTTTTGTAAATAACGCTAAGCTTCTCGCCGTCTTGCGCAGGCTCGGTGCAGTGAAGGCGCGAAATTTCGCTCTTGTTTTTTACGGGCGTGAAGTATTTTTTAGCCGTATCAAACGCCGCCTTTTCGCCGATGTCGCCGGTGATCAGCAGCACGGCGTTTTGCGGCTGATAAAATTTAGCGTGAAATTCCTTGATATCTTTGATACTCCAGTTTTCGATGTCCTTGCGAAAACCGATCGGCGTCCAGTGGTATGGATGGTACAAAAACGCGGCGTTGTAGAGCCTGAAAAATAGGTATCCGAACGGATCGTTATCGGTGCGCCACAGCCGCTCCTCGAGCACGACCTTGCGCTCGGGCTGAAATTCTTTGTCTTTGAGGCTTAAGTTTTGCATGATGTCGGCGTAAAGATCCAAGCAGACCTCTAAATTTGAGCTCGCGCACTTGATGAAGTAGTGCGTGTAATCAAAGCCCGTGCTTGCGTTGTTCACGCCGCCGAAACCCTTTACGATCGCGTCGAACTCGCCCGCCTTGCGATTTTTCGTGGATTTAAAATTTAGATGTTCCAGCATGTGCGCGATGCCGCTTTTGCCCATTACCTCGTCGCGCGAGCCGACGTTGTAAAACACGTCCACGCCGATGACGCCGCTGCCTTTATTCATCGGGATGTGGTAAATTTGAAGCCCGTTTTGCAGCGTGATTTTCTTAAATTTCGGAAACATTAATCTTTTTTCGCCTTTCGTTTTTTGCTTGAGTTTTGCTCTGCGTCTTGGGTGCCGCTCGTCTCTCTGGTTTCTTTAAGTTCTTTAGCCTCTTTTACCTCAGCTTTTTTAGTTTTGGCGCTGCTTTGTTTTGCGTTTTTAGCCTTAGGGCTTTTGCTTTCCGTGCTGCTTTTTGGCGCGGCTTTAGTTTTAGAATTTTTACTTTCTATGTCATTTTTTAGTGCAGCTTCAGTTGCGGTTTTATTTTTCGACGTGGTTTTAGTTTTGACAGTTTTGCTCGCCGTGCCGCTTTGTTTTGCGTTTTTGACCTCTAAATTCTCGCTTTTTGCATCACTTTTCGAGAGGTTTTTAGCTGCAGCGCCCTTTTGCTGCGATGCGTTGTTATCCTGCACGACGTCCTTCCGTGGGGCGTCATCATACTGCGCAGTATTCTGCGCGCCATCTTTCCGCGAAGCGTCGTTATCTTTCGCAGTATCTTTTTGTGCGGCGTCTTTTTGCGTAGCGTCCTTTGAGATTTTACCACGTTTGGAGGTTACGCCGCTTTTTGAAATTTGACTTTGTTTTTGATCCGCACCGTTTTTGGAAACCCTTTTTGAAATTTTATCCTGCTTCTCATCGGCACTGCTTTGTCTTGCGCTTTTAGCTTCTAAATTTTCGCTTTTTGCGCTGCTTCGTTTTGTATTTTTAACCTCGGAATTTTCGTTATTTGCGTTGCTTTTAATCTCTGAATTTTTGCTCTCCGCACCGCTTTGCTCGATTGATCTTTGATCCGTCGCGGTATCTGCGTTTACCAAGGCGTTTAAATTTGCCGAAGCGCTGAAATTTTCGTCTGCTTCGGAGCTTGAACTTATTTTAACGCTCGGAATTTTATCTGCTTGAATGCTCGAAATTTCATCTGTTTTAGCGGCGGGAATTTTATCGGCTTGGGCGCTCGGTATTTCGCTTTTGCCGTCGTTAGAATTTTCGTCCGCATCCTTACTTTCGGGCGCGTTTGAAATTTCATCCGTTTCCTCACTTTTGCTCGCACTTAAAATTTTATCCGTTTTAGCATCCGCGTCCTCATTTTCGTAAGTATGCAAATCCGCGCC
Source organism: uncultured Campylobacter sp. (assembly GCA_963547835.1). Taxonomy (GTDB): domain Bacteria; phylum Campylobacterota; class Campylobacteria; order Campylobacterales; family Campylobacteraceae; genus Campylobacter_B. Next base: position 185 of record CAUUSU010000271.1, on the reverse strand, counting down.
GCTGCCGCGATTTTCCGCTTGATCATTTCTGACGTCGTATCCTTCGCCCGCGCGATCTTTTAAATTTGCTCCGACCGCCTCGCTGATGTTTTTAAAGCCGTCTGCGCGCAGAAGCTCCGCCAGCCCCTCATTGATCGATTTTGCGACGAACGGGCCTTTGAAGATAAAGGCGGTAAAAATTTGAA
>CAUUSU010000270.1:0-2719 GCA_963547835.1 uncultured Campylobacter sp. | reverse complement strand
CGAGCAGAAATTTAAGCGCGCGCGAGCTTTACGTGACGGAATTTTTATATGTCGTACAGAAGTAAGATTAAAATTTGCGGCATCAAAAGCGCCGCCGAAGCCCGCGCGGTGCTGGCGTGCAGCTCGGCTTTATGCGAAAATTTAGAGCGCGCGAACGACGCTAAAAATTTACCGCAATCAGGCGGCGAGAATTCCGCATACCGCGCACAAAATCATGCAAATTTTACGCCCGAGCAAAATTCTAATTGCGATAAAAATTTCGGTAGCGGTTCGCGAAGCCAGAGAGGTGGCTCGAGCTTGCGGGTGGAATTTTTAGGCGTGATCTTTGTGTCAAGCTCCAAGCGCCGTGTCAGCATAGAAACGGCACGCGAAATCGCGCGTATCGCGCATGAAAGCGGTGCAAAGTGCGTGGGCGTCTTTGCTTTGAGCTCGGCAAAACACAGCGCCACCGCGTGCGAAAATTTTAGAGGCAAAGCCTGCGGCGATGAAATTTGCAAAGATAAAATTTACGTGAGCAAGAGCGGCGGCGTAGAATTTTACGAAGCCGCGGAATTTTGCGAAAAGCAGCGCGACGATTTGAACGTAAATTTAAACGCAAACTGCGTTGTGTCCGCTTCGATAAAGGATCTGAATTCTGAAATTTTAGATGCGGAAGCTTTAGACGAGGAGCAAATTTTAAAAATTTGCAGCCTTTGCGAGTTGGACTGCGCTCAGATTTATGGACGCATAAGCGCGGATTTCAAAGCGCGGCTTAACGCGGCGGGCATAGAGGCATGGCAGGTTCTAAGCATCGGCGCCGAAATGCCGCTGCTTGAGGGTTTAAGTTGCGATCGGATCTTATTCGACGCCAAAGGGGCGAACCTGGGCGGCAACGGCGTGAGCTTCGACTGGGATCTGCTGCGACGCGCAGGGCTTGGCTGCGAAGGACAATACAGCGCGGCGCGCGATGAAAAAAACTGCGCGGGCAGCGCAACTCAAAGCATAGACGACACAAAATACGACTCGGCTAGCGGGCACTGCAATACGCAAAATAACGCATCAAGTGACGAAAAATGCTACGTAGCGGGCACGGCTCAAGGCTCAGACGGCGCAAGGAGCTATCTTAAGCATAGCGCGATCTGTAGCGGATATAGCGAGGGGAATTTAAAGCGCGACAAAAACGGCGACTGCAACAATTCTTGCGTGGAGCATAGCGAAAATGGAAATTTGAAGCTCAAGAGAGTAAGCAACGTGTGCTGTGCCTCTAATAGTAATGAAGTGAGTGAGCGCGCACATGATATTGTTCGATCAAGCAATACAAAACAAGAAACGAACGCCGATCGTCGCGCCGAAAAAAATGACAATGAGTGCAAATTTAGTGCGTGTGCTACCGCTCGGCTGAGTGGTGTAAGACCCACAAGCGAAGGCGTCAATAATCAAGGTGCAAGCGACTATGAGGCGGGCGCGCCAAATATTTCAAATGACGGCAGTGAGGCGGGCAAGTTGGGTGCCACAAAAGATGATAGCGCGAATAAACATGACGCTGCTGCTAAAAGCGGCACGATCTCTTTCATTCTTGCAGGCGGCATCGGCGCGCAAAATATCCGTGAGGCACTCGCACTGCACCCATACGCTATCGATCTAAACAGCCGCGTGGAGGACGCGCGAGGCATTAAAGATCCGAAAAAGATAAGCGAAATTTTGCAAATTTTAAAAAATGCGCAAGGTTGATCTCTGCGTGCAAACTTGCGCGATAGTTATATCTAAATCAAGCGTGTATAAGGAGGAGCCAAATGCATAACGACGAAATTGCTAGGTTTGGCATAAACAAAACGCGGTATGATAAAAATATAAAGGATTTCTTACAAAATAAAAATTGCGATAAGCGAAATTTGGCGGGCGGCGGGCTAAAATTTACGAGCGATGGCAGGCAAAATTCTATAAATGCCAGCGAGCAAAATTTTACGAATGCCGTTGAACAAAAATCGCAAAGCGATCTCTCTTGCGCCGCTGATACGCCCTCGTAAAATTTTAAAACTCAAGCAAGGGATTACGACAAAGAGCCGATAATCATAAAAGATAATTCAATAGAGATGATTAAATTTTATTCGCCATTTCTGTATTTTCTTAATTTCATAGATTTTGGAACAAGGCAAGACTCGCCAAGATCCGTTAAACGCTGGCTAGAACTTCCTGGTAAATTTGGCGCCTGCTATATAAAATTTAAAAATTCAGTTATCGAATATTATTCAGAGAAAAAGAGGGCGACTCTATACTCTATAAATTTATCCGAAATAATTGCAATAAAACGCACCTTTGGACCGTCTACTTTTAAAATGACAAAAAAAAGGTAAAATTTCAACATTTTTTGTCGTGTTTACGTGGATAATCCTTTTATCTTTGGTAGTAACTTTTAAAAATAAAATTTCTTATGGAATTTTAATTGTGCCGATCTCCTTATTTTTGGCGTTTGCGCCCTTAATCATATTTAGATTTAAGAAAAATTTGGGATTTGACATAGGAAACGACAGCCTTATTTTTATGAGCAACGGTAATTATATCGAAGCAAGCATATTAACAAGCAAAGAATACAAAGAGCTGAAAGCCTATTTTCTACTCAAAATAGGGAAAAATTTAGATAAAATCCCGCCGCAAATTTTTGTGTAGGCTATAAAGAATAAAAGATGGATAGACAACAGAGGCTCGAAGAGCAAAAGAAAATTTTAAATGAACGGTATCA
>CAUUSU010000269.1:0-2723 GCA_963547835.1 uncultured Campylobacter sp. | reverse complement strand
AGCTCGCACGCAAATTTAGACTGCGATCATTTCGACGCGATTTTCCTCTCGCCGCATAAGTTGCTAGGAGGGCCTGCAAGCTGCGGGCTTTTGGCGATCAAAAAGGAGCTACTTAACAGCGACGTGCCAACCTTTGCCGCAGGCGGGACGGTCGCCTACGCTAGCCGCGAAGGGCACGTGTTTTTGAAAAACCCCGAACAGCTAGAGGAGGGCGGTACGCCGCCTATTATCGGGCTAATGCGGGCAAATTTGGCCTATTCTCTTCGAAACGAGGTGGGCTTCGAGCAAATAAAAAGCGCCGAGGACGAGCTCGCGCGGCTTTTTGAGAGCGAGCTAGCAGGCATAGACGAGATCATAAACTACGCTCCAAAGGACGCGCCGCGACTGCCGATAATTTCGTTTAACGTGCGCGGCGTCTCGGCGTATGATTTCGCCGCGAGCCTTAGCAACGACTTTGGTATCCAGACGCGTGCGGGCGTGATGTGCGCGGGGCCGTACGCTCACGATCTGCTGGGTATCAAGGAGGGGCGCATGCCGGAAAGTAAGCCAGGCTTTGTGCGCGTGAGCCTGCACTACACGCACACCGAGCAAGATGTGCGCTATCTAGTGGGCGCGATAAAATCTTGCATCAAAAAGCACCACGAAATTTGGGGCGAGGAAAAGGCGATGTATGAGATGTTCGGCGGGAAAATTTAAGTAGCGTGGGTTAGGGCTTTGCCGCTTTGTTTGAGCGCTCGTGAAATTTTATAAAATTCCGCACCGTTTTTAAAATTTATCGGAATTCCGTGCCGTCTCTTTGGAATTTTACGCTGGTTTTGCGCCGCGGAATTCTTACCATCGTTCCGCCTTTGCATTGTAGACGAAATAAACGGCACGCCCTGCGGAATTAAAATTTAGAATTTGAAATTCCGCGCCTAGAAATTGTGGAATTTCAAAATCCCGTTAGCTGTATTCGCGGCTAAGCTTTAAAATTTCTTAGCCATGGAATTTTAAAATTTCACGCCGTACCGCTAGGTAAAGGCATGCCTGTAAATTTCAAAATTTCAAGACGCAAATTTTTGCGCTCTGTTTCGCCAGGCACGCCGCGCTAGATGGTTCGCAGTAAAAATTTGAGACAGAAATGAAATTTATTAGTGCCGCGCGAATAAAAATTCTAAAGCAAAATTAAGCTTATCCGCACTTCGCGCAGAATTACTCTAGTCCCAAAAACGCGCCGCTTTCAAATCCGAAATAGATCCTCTCGCCCGCGCTCCAGCGCCGCTCATCCTGCGCCGTGACGCATTTTAGCAGCAGATCGCCTACTTTGATCTTGATGAGCAGCGAGGAGCCGTACTGAAGCGAAACCGAGTGCAAAATCCCCGCGAAGCAGTGCTCAAACGGGCTTTGGGATAATAAAATTTTACTCGGATTTATCGCGATTTTGCGGGCGCGTGCGAGCCCCTCTTCAAGGCGCAGCGAAATTTCATCCGAAAATTTTAAAATCCCGTTTTGCACGTCAAAGATATTTTTGTATTCAAACTCGCATATCTTGCCGCGATGCAGAAATACGCTTCTTTGCGCGATCGCGCTGAGCCATTTCTCATCGTGGCTGGCGATGATAAAGCCGCAGCCGTAGCGGCTTCGCATAAATAAAATCGCGCGCGCAAAGAGCTTGGAGGCGGCAAGATCGAGGCTGTTGGTCGGCTCGTCGAGCAGATAGAGCTTCGCGCGCTGCGCCAGAGCGAGCGCAAACGCGATGCGCTGCGTCTGCCCCGAGCTAAGCTCGAAATGCTTCTTTGATAAAAAACTTCTATCAAGCCCCGTTAGGCCGAGCGCCTCATCCACTCGCTCGTCAAATTCCGCAAGCGCGCCGCGACTTTTGAGCGCAAATTTAAAATTTCGCTCTACGCTGCGTTTTAAAAGCACGGGCTCGGGCAGCAGCAGGCAGGTCTGTCGCAGCGTCTGCAAAGAGGGCGCCCGCTGCCCCCAAAGCTCCACGCTGCCGCTACTCGGACGCTGCAAAAAGGACAAAATCCGCAGCAGCGTGGATTTGCCGCTGCCGTTGGAGCCCAAAAGCGCCGTGATGCCGCTCGTATTTAGATCGAGGCTAGGGATATTTAGAATTTCGCTCCGTCCGTAGCGTAGCACTAGATTTCGCACTGAGATCAGCTCGCTATTAGGTACAGATCGCGCGGCGGCGGAATTCTCATTTGCAAAATTCTTTCTCGCAGAATTCTCACTCGCGGAAATTTTGTTTGTAGAATTTTTATCCGCAGAATTTGCGCTAATGGAATTCTCGGTTGCAGAATTTTTACTCTTAGAATTTCCCGCAGTGAAATTTTTACTCGCAAAATTTGCGCTCGCAGAATTCTCGGCGGCGAAATTTACGCGCGTAGTATTCTCGGGGGCGGAATTTGCGTCCGTTAAATTTGCGCTCATAAAATTTTCGCTCTCCCTCTCCGCCTCCGCCCGGTTTTTGTCCGTGAAATTTTTACTCGGACGCTTTAGCTTATCTGCACTCATCGATCCAGCCTTTTTAGCGCGTGGATGGCTAAATTTACCGCAAACGCTATTAAAATCAGCACCAGCGCGAGCGCTATACCCATCGCAAACTCGCCCTTGTTGGTCTCAAGCGAGATCGCCGTGGTGATCGTGCGGGTGAAATATTTGATATTGCCGCCGATCATCATCGCTACGCCCACCTCGGCGACGATCCGCCCGTAAGCGGTGGCGATGACGACCAG
>CAUUSU010000268.1:0-2725 GCA_963547835.1 uncultured Campylobacter sp. | reverse complement strand
ATTCTAAAGCAAGCTGTTTACCTACAATTTCATTACGTATTTTTTCATATGGTATTTCTAAAGTTTGCTCTATTCTTTTCAAATAATTATTAATTGTATTTCCAATTGATTCATCTTTAATATCTATATCATTTTTTGAAAATTCATCAATAATAGTAGTTTTTAAATTATTGTAGGCAATATCACCCCTTTTTACAAATTCGGAAATCTTTTCATGTATAGAATTTGATAAATTTCTATACGATAAAATTCTTCTGCGCCCTGAAGTGTCGTATTTAAAATCTACTACTTCATGAGACATCCTATACAAAATTTCATCTAAGCTTTCTAACCTATCAGCCTCTATTTTTTTATCTATATCATAGAATGAACTAATAACTGAAAATAGGCTTTTAGCAACCGTACTCTTACCTGTGTTATTCTTTCCAGCTATTACGGCTATACCGTCTATATCTATATTGGCCTTTGAAATCTTTCCTATATTTTCTAAAAATAATTTCATAAAAAACCTTTATGTACTATTAATGACTTTATTTTACCAAATTACCTTTTATTAATCCTTATACCTACCTTTAAAATTTCATCTTTTAGTTTCTCGTGTCTGGCAGATATAGCTGCGATCTTGGCTAATTTTTTCGTCCTTGATTTCTGTAAATACACAACAAACCGGAGTAAAATTACTTGAGCTACGCTCTTATCGTGCTGCTCGGCGATCGCTTTAGTACTGAGTTGCCAAACATATCCTTTCTGCCCTCGCTAAACGGCGCCACCTTTGCATCACAATGCCGAGCTCTTTTAAATTTGCCTGCGTCGCGAGTTTTTGATGAAACGGATTACATTCGATCTGATTTATCGCCGGCTTTATCTCGTTGTTTATCGCAAAGTCCATAATATGGCTCGGGTTAAAATTGCTATTACCGATATAAGCAGATACAACCCTTGCGTTTAAGCCTACTCATCGCTCGCCATGAGCCGTAAATATCGCCATATGGCTGATGAATGAGATAAATATCAAGATAGTCAAGCCCCAGCTTTTTCATTGACGCATCAAAGGCTTTCAGTGCTAGTTCTTCGCCTGCGTCACTGATCCAAAGCTTAGTAGTTATAAACAGCTCCTCGCGCTTGACGCCGCCGGCTGTCGCCGTTTTAACCGCTGCGCCAACGCTCTCTTCATTTTGATAAGCCTGCGCGGTGTCGATGAGACGGTAACCCACGCTGATCGCATCCTCTACGCATCTTTGAGCCTCTGTGGGCTCTACTTGATACACTCCGTAGCCTAAAATAGTCATTTTATTGCCGTCGTTTAAGGTTAAGTACTGCATTTTTGCTCCTTTAAATTTTAATTTATCTAGCCATTTTGATGGCATACATTTTGAACGGCGCCGCGCTAAATTTTATAATGCGTAAAAATTTCTCGCATCGAAAACGGCGAAATTCCACGCTTGATCCGCAACCGTCTGAGCTTTAAATTTAGACGCGCCGCTTTTCGCCCCTGCCCTCTTACAGCGGGCCCCGCGGACTTAAGAGATGCAAAACGATCATCTCGCTATCCGCGCAGCCGATTATTTTTTAGGAAGGCTAATCGCTAGCGCACCCACACTGCCGCCTGCTTTTTTTGGAAAAGGGCGATCGCTCGCCCTTTCTGTTTAAATTTTATCTATGCGCTCGCGCCTTATTTTGCAAAATCTAAAATTTTAGCGATATTTTCGCGGCTGTAGAGCTCCGCCATATTCCACGCTTTAGCGTTTGTCGCGGCTACGTCTATGACCTCGTCCAGCACCTTGCCTTCGATGCCAAGCTGTGCGAGACTAGTAGGCGTACCGATCTTATCAAACCATGCTTTAAGTGCCAGGGTGCCTTCATCTGCACTTTTAAGGTCAAAAATTTCACGAGCAAAACGCTCAAACGCGCTTAAATTACTATCTTTATACCACCTCATCCACGCAGGCATTACCACGCTAAGACCGGCTCCGTGCGCGCAGTCCACGACCGCACTCATCGCGTGCTCGATCATATGATTCGGATAGCCGAAGCCGCCCACGCCCACGTAGGTTAGTCCGTTTAGCGCCATCGTCGCAGCCCACGCAAACTCGGCGCGCGCGTCGTAATCGCTCGGATCTGCAAGCAAAGCTTCAGTCGTGCAGATGACGGTTTTGATATTGGCTTCGATATAGGCTCGTACGATCTCCGGATGGACGCTAGCGGTAAAATATCCCTCGATGCTGTGCGCGATGATGTCGCTCGCGCTATATACGAGATACTCGCGGCTGACGGTTGCTTGCAGCTGCGGGTTTATGACCGAGACCTTCGGGTATAGACACGGCGCGCTGATCGCGTATTTTTGCTTGGTCTGCTCCTTGGTCACCACGCCGCCGCAGTTCATCTCCGAGCCCGTCGCGGCAAGGGTGATGATGTCAAAAATTTTAAGCGCGGCGCTAGGATTTTTGCCGGTGAAAAAATCCCACACGTCGCCTTCATAGCAGGCGCCCGCGGCCACGGCTTTCGCCGAGTCCAGCACGCTTCCGCCACCGACAGCGAGCACGCTATCTGCGCCAAATTCTTTGGCGAGCCTGATCGCTTCGTTTACCTTGCTTAGCACGGGATTTGATTTTATGCCGCCAAGCTGCGCAAATTCTATACCGTTTGCCTTTAAGCTGCTCTCCACCACGTCCATCAGACCGCTCTTTCGCACGCGCTCGCTGCCGTATAGTACGAGAGCTTTTTT
>CAUUSU010000267.1:0-2725 GCA_963547835.1 uncultured Campylobacter sp. | reverse complement strand
CCCGTAGGACGGACGTTGAAGCCCAAGATCACGCAGTTTTCGCTGGCGCTTGCTAAGGCGATGTCGTTTTGCGTGATACCGCCGATGCCGCTGTGGATGATATCGACCTTAACCTCGTCGTTGCGGAGCTTCTCAAGACTTGCTTTGATAGCCTCCAGCGAGCCCGCAACGTCGGCTTTGACAATCACAGGCAGGCTCTTTAGCGAGCCTTCGGCGATCTTGGCGCTTAGCTCGTCGATGGTGACCTTGGTCGATTTGCTAAGCTCTTTTTGGCGCTGATGCTCGTAAATTTTGCTCGCGTACTCGCGCGCTTCCTTATCGCTTGAAACGCCGATCAGCGTCTCGCCGGCGCCCGGAACCTCGCTAAGGCCTATGATGACGCCGCATTCGCCCGGCAAAATTTGCTTTAGCGCCCTGCCCTTATCGTCGCTAAGAGCGCGCACCTTGCCGTATGCGATACCAGCTACGACGGTGTCTCCAACGTGCAGAGTGCCGTTTTGCACGATGACGGTGGCAACGGCGCCGCGGCCTTTTTGAAGGGAGCTTTCGATGATGGTTGCTTTAGCCTGCTTGCTAGGATCGGCTTTGAGCTCCAAAAGATCGGCTTGCAAAAGCACGATCTCTAATAAATTTTCGATTCCCTCGCCCGTTTTTGCAGAGATCGGCACAAACTCGTAGCTGCCGCCCCACTCGGTAGGCATGATATCAAGCTCTGCAAGCCCCGTTTTTACGAGATCGGGATTGGCGTTAGGCTTGTCCATTTTATTTATAGCGATGATGATAGGCACGTTTGCGGCCTTAGCGTGAGCTATAGCCTCCTTGGTCTGGGGCTTGACGCCGTCGTCTGCGGCCACTACGATAATTACGATATCTGTAACCTCGGCTCCGCGCGCTCTCATCGAAGTAAAGGCCTCGTGGCCCGGAGTGTCTATGAAGGTAATCTTTCTGCCGTTTTTCTCGACCATATACGCGCCTACGTGCTGCGTGATGCCGCCCGCTTCGCCGCTTGCGACGCGAGAGTTTCGGATGTAATCAAGCAGGCTCGTTTTGCCGTGATCGACGTGCCCCATGATGGTAATGACAGGCGCTCTGGCGATTAAATTCTCTTCGCCTTCGCTATCCTCGTAAGCCTTGATGTAGTCAAACTCCTGCGCCTCATCGACGATATTTACCTCGATGCCGAACTCGCTCGCTAAAATTTCTATCGCATCCTCGTCCAAAAAGTCGTTTTTTGTCGTCATCATCCCAAGCGCAAATAGCTTACCGATGATCTCGCTAGGCTGCTTTTTGATCTTGTCGGCAAACTCATAAACGCGAATTTCTTTCGGGATATTTACTGAGCTCACGCTTTCGCTACCCTGCTCGCGAGGGGCTTTTTTATGCTTTTTGCGACCGCCGCGACTTATACCGCCTTCGCTGCTAAAAATTTGATTCTGCGAGGCGCGATAAATATTAGGTTGGTTTTTACTTTTGGTGCGGTTTTCGGTCTGGATCGGTTTGACGGTGAAATCGGGCATTACTACGACGTCCTCGTCCTCGATGACGATATCGGCCATCTCATGATCGGGAATGATGTCGATTTTAAGGGCATCCTCTTTTTTGGCAGCGGGAGCTTTTTTCTTTTCGATCTTTTTCTTTTTCAAATTTAGTTCGGCATTTGAAAAGATCGCCTCCAAGCTCGCGCTCATCTTTTCGCGCCTAGGCTCGGTTCTATCTTGTGCCGCCGGAGCTTGAACTTCCTTCTTCTTTTTAACAATGACTAGGCCGCGGCGCTTTTGCAAGCTCTCGCTAGCTATACTATCGCCGCTGTTTATCTGCACCGGCGCGGGCTTTGAAGCGGCATTTTGCTTCTCCTCTTTATCCTGCGCTGCGGAGGAAATTTCTTCTTTTTGATTTTGAGATTTTTCGGTTTTCGCCTCGGGCTCTTGCGCCTGAGTTTTTTCATCGCTAGGTTCTTTAACGCTCTGTACGGGCTCTTTGGATTCGGAAGCTTTTAAGCTTTCCGCTTTTTTATGGCTCTCTTTTTTAGCGGTTTTTTTAGTTTCGCTCTGTTTTTTGGCGGGCTTACTCTCGTCTGCTTGCGCTTTTTCGGAGCTTTTCTTTGCGGGCTTTGACTTTTTCCCCGGCAAAATTCCCGTCTGAATATAATCGTAAATAGCGGCAGCCTCCTCTTCGCTTACTTTATTCGACGCGGTTTTTACTCTCTTAAAGCCCATCTCCTGCGCTTTTTCGATTATCTCTTTGCTTGCGTATCCAAGCTCGTCCGCGATATCTTTAATCAGAACACCCATTTAAAACCCTCTCCTTGATATGTCCCAAATCTGCACTAGACGCAAATTTAGATAGATATTTTGAAATTTTCTCTTTTTGATTTATGCAACCGTCGCAAATATAAAATTGTCTGTTTGAGCTTATATTTTTAAAATTTTGCAAAAAGGCGTGGAGTTCGCGCTTGGCGAAGCGCCCCTTGCAAATAACGCACATCCTAATCGGTTCGCTCATGCGATTATATCTTTATTTTTCTTAGTCAATATTAAAGCCGCCGTTGTCGATATCTAAAATTTCGACGCGGAAGTTTTTAAAATTTTCGCTAAGGCAGGCTTTAAGCTTTTCAGCATCGGATCTGTAAGCTAAATTTAAAAAGCTTGAGCCGCTACCGGAGAGCGAGCTCATAAGCGCGCCGTTATCATAGGCGATCTCGCGCACCCCAAAAAGCTGCGGAAGC
>CAUUSU010000266.1:0-2737 GCA_963547835.1 uncultured Campylobacter sp. | reverse complement strand
AGCGGGCGTTTCGCTGCGGTATAACTGGTGGCGGATCCCGCAGGGCTGGCATAAGGCACGGGTGCTGATGTATCATAGCGTAGAGGAGCACAAGGGCGATAAATTCGACAAATGGCGGCTAAGACCTGCTGATTTTGAGAGACAGATCGCGTGGCTTGCAAAAAACGGCTTTAAAAGCTTTAAATTTAGCGAGCTTATCGCGCTAGAGCGGCTGCCTAAAAAGGCGGTTTGCATCACATTCGACGACGGGTTTGAAAATAACTTTACTAGCGCTTTTGAAATTTTGAAAAAATATGATTTCAAAGCGAGCATATTTTTGGTGCCGGACGCCGCGCAAAACGACTGGGAGCGCGCTAATACGACCCATCTTGCGCGGATGCTAAGCGAGGAGCAAATTTTAAAAATGCAAGCAAGCGGGCTGGTGGAGTTCGGCGCGCATACGATGCATCACGTAAATTTAGACCTTACTTACGCGAGCGATCCGCAGCTAGCCGTAGATGAGATCATCACGTCCAAGGCTCGCGTAGCAGGTATTTGCGGGCAGCCGTGCGAGGTGTTTGCCTACCCCTACGGTAAATTTAACGACGAAATTTTAAATATCGCCAGATCAAATTTTAAAGGCGCGGTGGTCGTCAAGCGCGGACTTTACGAGGCGGGCGACGACAAATATGCCGTAAAGCGTATCGGCATTTTGGGCACGGAGGGGTTTTTTGATTTTTGGCTGAAATTTACGAGGATAAGGAACAAACTATGATTAAAGCGTCCGTTTATGCGATAGTGATGAATGAGGAGCGCCACATCGAGCGTATGCTGCGTAGCGTGGCGGATTTTGCCGAGATCATAATCGTCGATAGCGGCAGCACCGATGCCACGCTGCAAATCGCGCGTAAATTTACCGATAAAATTTACCATCACGGCTGGCAGGGCGAGGGGGTGCAGAAAAACTACGCGTTTTCGCTATGTAGCAACGAATGGGTGCTCAATCTCGACGGCGACGAGGAGGTAAGTCCTGAGCTAAAAGGCGAGATAGAGGAGTTTATGAGCCAGAGCGATTACTCGGCGCTGGATATTAAATTTCATGAATACTCGCTTGGGCGCAAATGCTCCAATCTCGTGCGCAAAAACACTCACATCCGCTTCTTTCGCAAGGAGTGCGGCGAGTATAAAAATATGGGAGTACACGCGCAAATTTCGATCGTAAAGGGCGCGGTGAAAAAGAGCAAATTTTGCATCAACCATTTTAGCGAAAAGCCGATCGCCGAGCTCGTTATGAAAAACAACAACTACTCTACGCTACGCGCGCAGGGGGATTTTGAGAAGGGCAAAAAGCCGAGCCTCGCGAAGCTTTTGCTGATCTATCCGTTCGCGTTTTTTAAATCGTACATTTTGCGCAGATCGCTTTTTGACGGGCGCAAGGGATTTATCACGGCAAATATTAACGCATTTTACGCGTTTTTAAAAGAGGCGAAACTTTACGAGAAGTATCTTAAAAAGGGCGAAAATTAATCGAAATGATAGAAAATTTTAGTTATTATTGCGACTTAAATTTAACGGCGAAAAGGGCGAAAAATGGATAAAAAAACGATAGCGGCACATAAAATTTCAGACGAAGAATATGAAAAAATTTTAAAAATTTTAGGTCGCGAGCCAAATCTGCTCGAGCTTGGGATTTTTAGCGCGATGTGGAGCGAGCACTGTAGCTACAAATCGAGCAAAAAATACTTAAGCGGCTTCCCGACCAAGGCGTCTTGGGTCATCCAGGGTCCCGGCGAAAACGCAGGCGTCATCGACATCGGCGGCGGCATGGCGGCGGTTTTTAAGATGGAAAGCCACAACCACCCTAGCTTCATAGAGCCGTTTCAGGGGGCTGCGACCGGCGTGGGCGGGATACTGCGCGATATCTTTACGATGGGCGCGCGCGTCGAAGCCAATATGAACTCGCTTCGTTTCGGCGAGGTGCGAGGAAGAAGCGAGAATGCGCGCAAGCAGCGCTATCTGCTTAAGGGTGCGGTTGCCGGCATCGCGCACTACGGCAACTGCATGGGCATCCCTACGATAGGCGGCGAGACGAGCTTCGATAAGAGCTTTGACGGCAATATTTTGGTTAATGCCTTTGCGCTGGGTATCGTTAAAAAAGATGAAATTTTTTACGGCAGGGCCGAAGGCGTGGGCAATAGTGTAATCTACGTGGGCTCTAAGACCGGTCGCGACGGGCTCGGCGGAGCCGTGATGGCGAGCGATAGCTTTAACGACGCGAACAAATCTCTGCGCCCGACGGTGCAGGTGGGCGATCCGTTCGCTGAAAAGCTGCTGATGGAGGCGTGCTTGGAGCTTTTTAAAACCGATTACGTCGTAGGCATCCAGGATATGGGCGCTGCGGGGCTTACTTCAAGCAGCTTTGAGATGGCGGGGCGCAGCGGCAGCGGCATGAGGTTAAATTTGGACCGCGTGCCGATGCGCGAGGCAGGGATGAGCCCGTATGAGCTGATGCTAAGCGAGAGCCAAGAGCGTATGCTGATCTGCGCTAAAAAGGGCTGTGAGGAGAAAATCAAAGAAATTTTTGCTAAATGGGATCTCGACGCCGCCGTCATCGGCGAGGTGACGGATAGCGGCAAGATGGAGCTTTTTTGGTACGGCGAGCTGGCGGGCGTCATCCCGATCGAGCCGCTTAGCGAGGCGGCGCCCGTGCTGGATCGCCCGATAAAAGAGCCTGCATATATGGCGCAGATCGCGCGGC
>CAUUSU010000265.1:0-2745 GCA_963547835.1 uncultured Campylobacter sp. | reverse complement strand
TCATCGCCAGCGGTCGCAGCTACACGCAGCCCGTGATGCGCAGAGGCGTCGAGGATAAGGACGCTAGCCGCCGCATCGAGATAAAATTTACCCTTTCAAACAAAGAGGCAATGGAGGAGATCAGGAAATTTTTGCAATTTGACGCGAACGCTACAAATTAGAAGCTCGCTAGAAATTTTAACCCGCAAACGGGAGGGTTTAAAATTTTAAAATTCTTGACGAATTAACGACTCATCTGAAATTTCAACGGCGGCGGAACGCATCCTTTTATTTTGGCGTGAATGTCGTAAATTGGCAGCTTGCTAAATTTTACGCACCGCCTACGCAGCATCTGCCGCGGCGGAATGGGTTTAAATTTTAAGTCTGCGCATTTTGACGCGCTTTTAGTACCTCCGCGCGGATAATATGGTTTAAATTTATATGGGTTAAAATCCTTGCTCGTTTAGCTTTTTATATTCGTCGCAACCAGATTGAAGCCCCAAATCGCAAGCTTTGCCGAGGTATTCTTTTGCTGTACTTTTATCTTGCTTTACGCCTTGCCCATTTGCGTATAAAGCTCCAAGATTAAAGCATCCCTTGTCAAATCCCAAATCGCAAGCTTTAGAATATAATTCACTTGCTTTTTTATAATCTTTCCTTACGCCTTTGCCATTTATGTATAAGCCTCCTAGATTAAAGCATCCTGCGTCATGTTCTAGGTCGCAAGCTTGAGAATATAGCTTGCTCGCTTTTTTATAATCTTTATTTATGCCTTTGCCGTGTTCATATAAAATTCCAAGATTAGTACATCCTATGCCATATCCTAAATTACAAGCTTTAGAATATAACTCACTTGCATTTTTATAATCTTGTTTTTCATATAAAGCCCCTAGATCATTACATCCTAACCCATATCCTAGATTACAAGCTCGAGAAAGTAAGTTTCTTGCTTTCTCGATATTTTGTTTTATGCCTTCGCCTAAATAGTGTAAGACTCCAAGATTGTAACATCCTTCGGCAATTTCTAAATCGCAAGCTTTAGAATACAATTCGCTTGCTTTCTTGTAGTTTTGTTTTACGCCTTCGCCCGAGGCGTATAAGAGTCCAAGATTATTACATCCTGTGCCATGTCCTAAATCACAAGCTTTAGAATATAGTTCACTAGCTTTTTCGAAGTTTTGTTCTACATCTTTTCTTGAGTCATACCAAAGCCCTAATATATAGCATCCTTCGCTATATCCTAGATTGCAAGCTTTAGAAAGTAATTCATTCGCTTTTTTGTCGTCTTGCTTTATAGACGTACCTAAATAGTATGAAGCTCCAAGATTGTAACATCCTTCGGCAACTTCTAAATCGCAAGCTTTAGAATAGAATTGATCCGCTTTTTGGTAGCTTTGTTGCACGCCTTCACCTTTTTCATATAAAATTCCAAGATTATGGCAGCTTTTACCATGTTTTAAATCGCAAGCTTTCAAATATAGTTCGCTTGCTTTTTTATAATCCTGTTTTACGCCTTCGCCCGAGGCATATAAAAGCCCGAGATTGTAGCATCCGTCACCTTCTTGCAAATCGCAAGCTTTGGAAAGCAGTTCGGTCGCTTTTTTGTAATCTTGCCCCGCTCCTTTACCTGAGTAGTATAAAACACCCAGATTGCCGCAAGCTATATTATTTTTTAAGTCGCAGGCCTTAGAATACAGTTCAGTTGCTTTTTTATAATCTTGCTCCGCGCCCTTGCCGTATTCGTATGACGCCCCCAAGGTGGTGCAACCCCAGCCGTCGCCCAAACTACAGGCTTTAAAATTTAGCTCCCTTGCTTTTTCATAATCCTGCTTCACGCCATCGCCAGAATAGTATGCCATGGCGAGATTCACGCATGCTAAGGTATTGTTGCTATCGCATTCGCTTTGCAACTTGCTTATACCGGGATCGTCTTGTTCTGCCGACGACAAAGCCGTGGCCCCCGCCGACGATACAGCCGCCATCGCGATCAGCGCCAAAAATATCTTTTTCATACATCGCTCCGTCTGAAATTTCGGCTATTTTATTTCATTTTCGCTTAATCTTTTGAAAATCGGCGAGCTGTAAATTTACACAGTCGCAAGCTTAAAGGCGAAATTTAGCAAAAAGCGTTAAAATTCCAAGCAATGCAAGGAGTAAAAATGAAAATTTTAAAAAGTACGGACGCAAATTTCAAAGAGGAATTTGCGAGGTTGGTGCGCCGCGGCGAGACGGATATGAGATCGGTAATGCCCATCGTAAGCGGCATCATCGAGGAGATCAGAACGCGCGGCGATGAGGCGCTGGGCGAACAGATAGAGAAATTTGACAGATGGCGCGTGCAGGGCGATCTGGCTATCACGCAAGAGCAGATGAGCCGTGCGTATGAAAATTTAACCACGGAGCTTAAAAACGCGCTACAGGTCGCATATGAGCGCATCTACGCTTATCATGAAAAACAGCTTGAGAGAAGCTGGTTTAGCTTCGATCCAAGCGGCGCGATGCTCGGGCAAAAGATCACGCCCGTGGATCGCGCGGGGCTGTATATCCCGGGCGGCAAGGCGGCGTATCCGAGCTCGCTTCTGATGAATGCGATCCCCGCAATCGTCGCGGGCGTGGAGGATATCAGCGTCTGCACTCCCGCCGTGGGCGGCGTCGTAAATGAGCTACTGCTCGCGGCGATGCATGTACTGGGGATCAAAAAAGCTTACAAGGTGGGCGGCGCAAGCGCGATCGCGGCGATGGCATACGGCACGCGCACGATCGGCA
>CAUUSU010000264.1:0-2778 GCA_963547835.1 uncultured Campylobacter sp. | reverse complement strand
CTTCTGGGCGATTACTGCGGCGATTTTAGCGTGCTGCGAAGCAGGATTTGCGAGGTGTCAGGCGAGCTTTTGCCGGGTATCAAGCGCTTGATCGAAGGATAAATTTAACGACCGGCACGCTTTTGTTCGCGGTAATTGCGCCGCGGCTAGCAGTAGCGAAATTTGCCGCGCCTCCGCGCGCCCCTTTTTGCTGCGAAAATGCGGCAGCATAAAATTTTAAGGTTGGAAGCGGCGATGAAAACTTTGGATGAGCGAGGAGCTAGGTCTAGCGAGCATACTTAAAAATGGCATGGAGATAGAGGATTATTTCAGAGCCGTTTTTGAAAAAAGCGGTAAACCCGCTATAAAGGAGCTTAATGAAAAAGGATTACATCTGCGTATTCGACTGCGAGACGATCCCCGACGTAGCGGCGCTGATGCGGGTGCTGGATGAGGACGCGATCGCGGACTGCTTTGAGCCTTTCGATAAAAAAAGCTTCGCAAAGCTTCTTGACGCGCAGCTCTTGCAAAAGATCGGCGGCGAGAAGCAAAGTGCGCCTTTAAATTTTGCTGTAAATTCGGCGGAGCAGAATTCTAAAATAGAAAATTCCGAGCAAAATTCTGCACCTCAAAGCTTTACGCAGCAAGACGTCGCGTCTCAAAGCTTCGCCAGTGAAAATTCCGCTGAAAATCTCGCGCAGAGAAATTTTACGAGCGAAAATTCCATGTCGCAAAATACGGCGCCCAAAAATTCCGCATCGCTAAATTTAACCTACGATGATACCGCGCCTCAAGGCTCCGAGGCACAGGGTGCCGCGATAGAAAATTCCGCGCTCCTAAGTCCTGTGCCTCAGAATTTCGCAGCGGAAAGCTCTACGTCTCGAAGCTCTGCATCCGAAAGCTCAAAGAGCGAAAATCTCGCTTCAAATTCCGCGCAAGATCTCGCGTTAAACGCGTTAAATTTTAAAATTTACGGCGAGCAGCCGATCTTTAACGCGGATAAAAGCAAAATTTTAAACCACAAATTGCTCTCGCTTAGGGCGATGGAGATTTTCAAAGAAAAAACCGGCAGCGAATTCCTGCCCGTCTGCTTCCACCGCGTCGTTAGCATTAGCGCCGTGATGGCGGACGGATTCGGCAGATTTTTGCGCGTCTCGACGCTCGATGGCGAGAACGAACGCGATAAAATCGCAAAATTCCTAGCCTTCATCGAGGATTTTAATCCGCGGCTCGTGAGCTTCAACGGGCGCGGGTTCGATCTACCGATGATTATGGCGCGCGCGATGTGCTACGATCTAAGCGCTGCGGCGTATTTTGAGACGAACGATCGCGATAACAACAAGAGTAAATGGGAGAACTACCGCAGCCGCTACGACGGGCGATTTCATCTGGACTTGCTCGATCACATCAGCGATTTTGGCGCCGTGCGCGGGCTCAAGCTCGATCATATCTGCGCCAGCGTGGGCCTTCCCGGCAAATACGACGTGCACGGCGATCAGGTCCTGCAGCTGTATTACGGCGGCGAGCAGGCCAAGATCGACGAGTACTGCAGATCCGACGTGCTTAACACCTACTGGCTGTTTTTGAAATACGAGCTTTTGCGCGGCAAAATCACTAAGGACGACTATCTGAATTACATCGCCGTAATGAGCGAATTTTTGCAAAAAGAGTGCGCGGGCATGAGCTACACGCCCGTTTTTTGCGACTTTATAGAAAGAGAGCTAGCGGCATATGCGAAGTGAAATTTTTAAAATTTTAAAAGGCGCGGTTTTGATCTCGCTGTTTTTGCTCTGCGGCGCGGTTGCGGATGAGGCTAAATTTAAACCGATGCTGCTTAAAGAATACGTCCCCGGCATGAATATCACGGGCTGGGTCGTTAGCGAGAAGCTAGACGGCGTGCGCGCGATCTGGGACGGCAAAAATCTGCGCTCCAGACGCGGCAAGATCATAAACGCCCCTGAGGGCTGGAGCGCGGGCTTTCCGCCGTTTTTCGTCGACGGCGAGCTATATACGGCGCGCGGAGAGTTTGAGCAGCTCGTCTCGATCGTCTCTTCTAGCGTGCCTGATGAGCGGTGGAGCAGGGTGAAATTTTACGCGTTTGATTTGCCGAAGGAGCAGAAAAACCTAAGCGCGAAGATGGAAATTTTAAGAAATTTTATCGCCTCAAGCGGCGCGCAAAATTTACTCATCGTGCAGCAAACCCCGGTAAGCACGCATGCCGACGTGCAGGCGTATTTTGATCGCGTCATCGCAGCAGGCGGAGAGGGGGTCGTGCTGCGCGATCCAAACGCGCTTTATGAGGGCGGGCGCAGCGATAAAATTTTAAAATACAAAAAGACGCACGATAGCGATTGCAAGGTCGTAAAAATCAACCCCGGCTACGGCAAAAACGAAGGCAAGATGGGCTCTTTAAGCTGCGTGGATCTACGTAGCGGGGCGAAATTTAAAGTAGGTTCGGGCTTTAGCGACGAAATGCGGGCAAATCCGCCTAAGGTGGGCACGATCATCACCTATCAATACCAAAACCTAACCCGCGAGAAAAAGCCGCGCTTCCCCGTATTTTTGCGCGTGCGACCAGCGATTTAATCTAAGGGGCTATAATCGCATATTTTGATAAATTTGATCCGAAGGAGAATAGATGAAAATTTTAATTACAGGCGGCGCGGGATACATCGGTAGCCACGTCGCAAAGGCGCTTTTAGAAGCGAATCGCCACGACGTCGTCATACTGGATAATCTTTGCAAAGGCTCGATGCGAGCGATCGAGGCGCTTCGCAAGATAGGCGAGTTTGAGTTCGT
>CAUUSU010000263.1:0-2788 GCA_963547835.1 uncultured Campylobacter sp. | reverse complement strand
ATAATAAATTTAAAGATATCGAGGATATCAAAAACATTAAAGGCATAGGCGATAAAAGATTTGAGCTTATTAAAGATGATCTTGCCGTAAGTGGACAGACCGATATAAGCGATCTAAAATCCGTAAAGCAAAAAGCAAGTAAAAAAGCCAAAGATACCGCCAAATCCTCTAAAGCTAAAGTAAACGCTAAATCAAAAAAGTTGCAAGAGAAAATGGATGATAATAGCATGGATAAAACTATGAATGATGATGGTAAAGTAAAAAGCTCTACGGCTAAGATGAAAGACGAAGCTAAAGAAGAGGGATCATCTAAGGCTTCTGCAAAGAAAGCCAAGAAGGGGAAGAAAGAGTAATAATCAAGAGGTAATGGAAGAGAGAGGAGTTTCTTTCTCTCTTCTTTTTTCGTCCTTATTTTTCTGCCTCTTTCTTTTCTATCCTTTTTGCTCATAAAATTTTTGGTATGACAGCTTTTTGCGCATCGTATAGAGATTACGGCAAAATAAGAGTCATGAACCGAAGTTCTTGGTTATCAAGCTACGAATTCCATATATCGAGACCCGAATTCCGCATATATGAATCGGGCAAAATTTCAAATTTTATTAAATATCCTTGATGGGATTAGAACTTTTGCTGATAGCTAGGTGGAAGGAATTGCTTTAAATAAAACGGCCAAGAATTCACTCAAATTCTATTCTGGCTGCATTCAAAAAAGCAAACTTTAAGCCCAAACCTACTACTCTAAAAGTTCAAATTTTACAAATGAAGGATATTGAATGAAAAATTTCATATTTTCCGCACTTTTGGCTCTTGGCATCGTAGGCTGCGCCGTAAGCACCGCTCCGACGCCTGCAGGCAACTTGCGCTCGCTCAAATCCGAGATCGTAAACTACACTCGCCAAAGCTCCACAGCTTACGTCTATACGTTTAAAGACCTATCCAGTGGCGAGCTCTACACCGCTCACGCAAGCAGATATTATGCGGCTGCGGGAGATACTGCCTACATAAGTACCACCTCAGGCGCTATCACCGATATGCGAATCATCTCGCGCAAAGCGGGTTCCGTTGCTCCGCGCGCTTATGATATCGGCAAAATCGAGACCAAACAAATGCATAAAAATGACGCTATTGCTGTACCAGAGAGCGAAAATATCAGCTTTTAATCCTATGCGATTTTTAGCCGCTGTGCCCTTTAAGGTAAGCGAGCCTACTTTTACTTTGTGAAACGTTTTTGTGTTTGCTCTCTACTCTTATGAAGGCAATAGCTTCTGTTCTTAATCATGGCGGGCTGGCACGATTTGCTTGCGCTTTAAAGTCCGCTGATTCTTTACGCAATTGCCTGCATAAATTTTTATATTTTATAAGTTGTGGAATTTTATATTTCACGAAATTCTGCGCTGCGTATCTTGCTTCTATGGTTCGGTTAGCGTTTTATATCCACTTGCTTTCGCGCTTAAATTCCTTGCTGCATATTGCCATTTTGTCCACAAAATTCTATATTATAGAAATACAGCTGGCGCTAGAATTTTGATTGCGAAATTCTTATAAATTTTCTTTCTCGCAGTTTTTCGCGTACTGCTCGTTTTCAGTGCAGTATTCCCCGCTGATAAGATGCCGCGTAGATTTTTAAAACCCACGCTTTGCAAATTTTGTGTCTTGAAATTTCATTCATAAAATTTTGTATCGTAAAATTTTATCAAATTTCTCCCGCATGAAAGAGGTGTTGCCGTCTGTTTACCGCAGCCTGATATAATCCCCACATCGAAATTAGAACTCCTTTCAATAATCGGCGAGGCCTGTGTGGGTCTCGCTTTTTTTATGCCCGTTAAATTTGGATTTTCAGTAAATACTCGGTAACAATTTGGTAAAATTTTAGTATTTTTCAGCCTATTTTAAGCATATAATTTGTCATTTTGTGCTACTATTGCGCTTACAAACTTTTAAAGGAGTTCAAAATGAAACTAGTTAAACTTAGTTTAGCGGCAGCAGTCGCTGCAGGTGCTCTTGCTATGAGTGCAAGTGCTGTTCCGTTAGAGGAAGCTATCAAGGATGTGGATCTAAACGGATACGCTCGTATGCGATATACTCACGATAAAAAGACAGATGACAAGAACCATAGAAATAATTCTAGCGAATGGGAATTTAAGTCCGAAGTAGATTTCAAAGCAAAAATCGACGATAACTTCTTTGGTGTAGTGGGCGTTAGGTTCTTAGATAGAGATAATGGCGAATCGCATTCCTCTTCAAATAGCCAATATCATGGCAAACAAAATCCAAGTGACAAAGGTTCCGATTTTGATATCGCTAAGGCTTACTTAGGATACACTGTTGGTGGTACTACTATTGCAGTTGGTCGCCAAGGCATAGGTTCGTTCTTTACCGATGATATGTATGGAGACGGTGTTAAGATTACTAGCACTGATATCGAGGGCTTGACAATTAGCGGCTTTTGGATGGATTCTTTAGAGAACGATAGTGATATTTCAAGCCTTGAATGGGGCGCAGCGGTAGATAATAAACTAACTACTGATCATAATCTATATGGTATAGGATTTATGGGCTCATATGATCCGGTATCTTTCCAGCTATGG
Organism: uncultured Campylobacter sp.; assembly: GCA_963547835.1. Taxonomy (GTDB): domain Bacteria; phylum Campylobacterota; class Campylobacteria; order Campylobacterales; family Campylobacteraceae; genus Campylobacter_B. The sequence goes on along the minus strand of CAUUSU010000263.1, from coordinate 200 downwards.
TATAATGCTCTAGAGGACGTAGCACAGCTTTTCGCCGCAGAGTTAGCTCTAAACTTTGATATCTCTGATGATTTTAATCTCGGCGTAAAAGGTCAGTACGCATTCTCTGATTTTGACGGCGATTATAAAAATGCAGCAGGTGCTAGTGATGCAGACTTCTGGGCAGCAGAGGCTAATGCTGGTTTCTTTGGCGTTGATTT
>CAUUSU010000262.1:0-2816 GCA_963547835.1 uncultured Campylobacter sp. | reverse complement strand
AGATCAAGCGCTCCCGTGCCTATGACGAGTTCGGCAGTTACGGCGTTTGAGAGCGGCACGACGCCCCAGTTGCGATACATCGCCGATAGCCCGGAACAGCACACGCCGTAAAATGCGATACCCTGCGCGCCTATTGCGCGAGCCTTGTCTTGGTACTCTTTAGAATTTCCGATCTCCACTATTAGGCTTACTAATGTCGGCAGATGCCCATGCACGGCGATATTGACCCAGCCTTTTTTAAGCGCGCCCATATTGCTTTTGGAAGTTACGCGATCTCCCACGCCAAATAGCGCATCCGTAGCGATATTCGCAGCTACTACGCCGGTGAATGTAAAAGCAAGCCCACAGCGCAAAAGATGCTGCATCACGCTGCGCCAGTCTCCGTCCGTGCCTACACCCGTTCGGTGATACGCCTCAAAGACTTCGTTATACGCACTAATCGGCAAGATATCCAGCTTGCGCCATACCTCTTGACGCTCCTTGGGTGCGAGCGCGGTGATGGTTTTATACTCGCCGCTGCTTTGCGAAAGATCTGTTAAAAGCGTATCGGCAAGCTCGATCGCTACCTCTTTTAACTCTCTGTCTTCAGTTGGAATTCCAAAGGCTTTGGCGGTATTGATGATTTTGTATTCGCCTATTATGGGCAGATCTAATTTGCCCTGCGCCGCCCATTTTAGCGACAGCAGAAGCTCTCTGGCGTGCGCGCCGTGTTGAGCTACGCCCGCAGCTACTTGACGCAATAGGTTGCGCGACACGATGAGATCGGCGTCCGCACCGCAAGTGCCGCGATCGGCCTTTTTAGTAATTTTGCAAGGCCCCATATTGCAGATCTTACAGCATACCCCGCTAAGTCCATAACTACACATAGGCATCTGTTTATCAAAGCGATCAAACGCCGTATCTACGCCGATCTGCTCCATCCTAAGCATCATTTCGCGCACGGCGGGATCAGGGGTTTTCTCAAGTACTTCTTGTTTTGTGGGGAAGGTCTTTTTGTATTCAAGCACTGCCTTCATATAATCCGCCGTAAATTCCGCCTCGTGAAAATGCTCGAAAAGATTGCCCTGCGCGTCTTTATGTGTGTGCGGACTAGCCTCTGCGGGCACTAAAACTTTTGGGATACCGTGCTCGTCAAATCCGATAATCGCGCGATGAGAGTGGGGTTTGTGATCATGGCTATGTTTGTCGTGCTCGTGCGAGCAGGCGGCGGAATCCTCGTCGTGCTCATGCGAAGACGTCAAAGAATTTGCGCCGTATTCGTGCAAATAAGCTGCGAGGTTTTCTTCTTGATCGTGTGGATGGGTCGCAAGATCTTCGTCGTGTAGATGCGAGTGGATTGCGGAACTATCGCTATGCTCGTGCGAGCAAGAGAAGTGGTCTTTGCTGCTTGGGCTCTTCGCAGGATTTGAAATGGAATTTGTCAAAGAATCAGCCATGGAATTTGTCGTAGAGCCTATCGCGGATTTTTTAGCGTTGCCTGCGCTTTGAGTGCTTGAGTGCGCCGCAAAGTTCGTGCTTGAAACAGAGCTTGCGCTATCATCGTAACTCGGTACGGAATTTTTGGCTTCGCAGTCGCACTCGTCGCAGGAATTCTCACCTGCGGCGCGATTTTTAGAAATTTTGTCGCGAGCATGTGAGGCGGAAGTCGTAGAATTTGCGGTGGAATTTTGAGCGCTATTTGCGCTTTTATCAAAAACGGATGCGGCAGAGCTTTTGGCTGCGTCTGCGGCGGAATTTTCTCCCGTATTCGCAACGGAATTTTCATCCGTCGCAGCCTTCTTGCGTGAGCCTTTTTGTTTTGCGATTTTGTCGTTTACCATGACGTCTCCTTGAAATTTATTTTAAAAATAAGCGAGAATGTAGCCCTCGATAAATATAGTAAAAGACTACACTATTTAATTCTTATAGATAAAATTTAACGAGATTGTATTTTTTAATTGCTTTAAATTCCCTTAATAACGCACTAAAATAAAAGATAAAATTTTATGAATAAAATATACTAAAATAGCTGGATTTAAATTTTGCCAAGCGGTTCGATCATCTTAAATAATCGATCAGCCTGGCGGAGATTTCGCGAAACTGCAAAATTTTATGCCCCTTTTTCTCGCGCATGAAATTTTGTGCGTCCTGAAGTCTGGCAAACGTGATGAGATCGTCGCCTCTGGCGCTTTGCAGCACGCTGCCGAAAACATAAAACGCGTCCTGCGCCCGCAAAATTTCGCCGCTTGCGTAATCGGTGACGTAAAGCTCTGCGCCGCCGAAATTCGCGCCCGCAGAATTTGCCTCGCCTAAATTGCCGCTAACTGGATTTTTGCTCTCAGAATTCGCTCCAGCGGAAGCTCCGCTAAAATTTGCGCCCGAGCTCTCACTTTCAAAAAAATATGCAAACATCGCCTTGGGCGAAGCAAACGCTAGCGCGCTGCTGTCTTTAAGTCTTGCATAGGCGCGAAATTCGGGATGCGCGCTAGTATCGATGCCGTATTTGGCGCAGGTAAGATTTACGTCTTTAAGCCACGCGGGCTCGCGCATGCTTTTAGAATTCTGCGCCAAGCCGGAGCCTATACTATCAGGCGCGCCTAAATTCTGCGCCGAGCTGGAGCTTTGAGCCGCGGAATTTTGCATCTCCGCTGCGCCGCAAAGCGCTATAAATGCCGCCAAAATGAGTGGAAATTTCACGCCAAATCCTTTGATCTAAAGATAAAATAGCCCAAAATCAGGCTCGCCGCGCCCAGCGCGATCGGATAGAGCAGCGAAAAGGCGATGAAAAGCCCGCGCCCGAAGTGATCTAGGATAAAATACGCCGTCGTGCCGATGAC
>CAUUSU010000261.1:0-2828 GCA_963547835.1 uncultured Campylobacter sp. | reverse complement strand
GTGCCCGCCTTCGTCGTGATCGCAAGCGCGCTTGCATCGATAATCGAGTGCGTTATATGGATAAACTCGACCTCAAAATCGCCGATCTGATAAAGCTGGCGCTTCTGCACGGGGCGGAAGTAGCTACGCTCGGCTTTTAGGCCATGCTCTTCAAATTTATTGCTTATCATCCCTAAAGGAAGCGGTGTAGCGTAGATCGGGAATTGAAATTCTTTGAAAAAATATGGCATCGCGCCGATATGATCCTCATGCGCGTGGGTGATAATGATGCCTTTGATCTTGTTTTTTATCTTGCGAACATAATCGAAGTCGGGGATTAAAATGTCCACGCCGAGCATGCTCTCCTCCGGAAAGCTCATGCCCACATCGACGATGATCGCACTCGTATTGGTCTCAAAAACGGTCATATTCGCGCCGATCTCGCCCAGTCCGCCAAGCGGCGTGATACGCACCGTCTCATCGCTGCGATTAGCGTCTTTAAGTGGGTGCAGGCGCTCCTCGTGGATCAGCTTGTTTTGCGCGATCGCATCGTCCATCGCCTTCTGCCACGGCTCGTTGCCGGTAAGGCTCTTTGGCATATTTGAGCGTTTTTTGTGCTTTTTCTTTTTCTGCGAGTCCAAAGAGTTTGTATCGTCTGAGGCGTTAGAATTTGCGCCTTTTGCGCTGCTGCTATTTGATTTTGCACGACCGTCGCGGTTTAAATTTGAACCGCCCGCGCCGTTTTCGTTGTTTTTTGGGTATGCGCCTGCGAAATGCGCACCATTCGCGCCGTTTGAATGCGTAGCGTTTAAACCGCCATTTGACGCGCCACCCACAGAATTCGATCCGTTGCGAGAGCCGTTTTTTGAACCCTTTGAACGAGCGGAATTTTGCGCGTTTTTCGCGCCTTTATTTTTGCGGGCGCCGTTTTCATGCTCGTCGCCAAATTCCGCGCCGCCTGCAGAGCCCTCACTCGCGATAGATTTTTTTAGATTTTCCTTGCGTTTTTTGTAGCGATTGCTTTTTTTGAGTCGTTCGACGCCGTTTTCATTTCTGTTTTCTTCCATCTTTTACCTTTAAATTTTTAAAAATTTCTAAAAAAAGGGTGGAATTTAACTCGTGCGCCCGAACTGTGGGCGGAATTTTCAAATTTAAAAAGATCTCTTCGGCTAAGCCTCTATCAAATTTTGCACTTAAATTTTTAATAAGCGTCTTTCGCGGCGCGCTGAAAGATACGCGCAAAAAGCTTTTAAATTTCTCGTATTCATCGAGACTTTGGAAATGGGCGCAACTTTTTACGCCGAGACTCTCCGCGCTTTCCTCGACACCGGGCTTGAAATTTTTGCCTTTTACGAGTCTGATCACCGATGAGGTTACCTTCGGCGCAGGCTCGAAGCAGCCAGGCTCAACGTCGAATAGAAGCTCGCAACCACCCGCAAGATCCGCCAGGATCGAAAGAGCGCTAAAATCGCTCTGCCCGGCTCTAGCACAGAATTTTAAAGCGACCTCCTTTTGGATCATCACCAAAAATCCGCTGCATAGCTCATCGTCGATCGCCTGCAAAATCATCTTTGTAGCGACGTAGTAGGGCAAATTTGCGACCAAAAAATATTCGCCGCAGCCAAGACCCCGCTGCTGCCAAATCCGCAAAGCATCGCCCAAAACGAGCTCAAGCTCGCCGCTAGCGATCTGCTGCGCAAATTTAGCGCTTAAAATTTGATATAAATCTTCATCTATCTCGAAACTTTTTAATCTGTAAAATTCCAAAAGCTTGCGAGTTAAATCACCTAAGCCAGCCCCGATCTCAACGACATTCTGTACATTCTCGGGAATCGCTTGGATGATCTTACTTAAAATGGCTTCGTCTTTTAAAAAATTTTGCCCGAACTCTTTTTTCGCCCTAATCATCGCGAGAGTCTAGCCAAATTTTACTTATAAAGTCATTATGTTAAGTAAAATTTGGCTAAAATCATAAAAAATTTTATTCCGAGGGGCTGCTTTGAATAGATTCGCAAAACGCATAATCCCGTGCCTTGACGTCAAAGACGGACGCGTGGTAAAGGGCGTAAATTTCGTAGGTCTCGTGGATGCGGGCGATCCGGTCGAGATAGCCAAACGCTACAACGAGGAGGGCGCGGATGAGTTGTGCTTCCTCGATATCACGGCGTCGCACCTTGAGCGCGATACGATCGTTGACGTCGTAGAACGTGTCGCGCGCGAGCTTTTTATCCCGCTGACCGTGGGCGGCGGCATCCGCACGATCGATGATATCTCGCGCCTACTAAACGTCGGCTGCGACAAAATAAGCCTCAACTCCGCCGCGATAAAAAATCCGAATTTAATAGACGAAGCGGCGAATAAATTCGGCTCGCAGTGCGTCGTCGTCGCGATCGACGCAAAACGAAATTCGAGTGAAATTTCGCGTGGTAATTTATATGGCGCGGCGCAGAATTCGAGCAAAATTCCTAGCGCTCCGCAGGATGAAATTTTGACTGGGAACGGCGAGCTTTGCGGCTATAGCGTTTTTATAAACGGTGGCAGGCTAAATACTGGCAAAGACGCTCTAGCGTGGGCGAAAGAGGCACAGGAACGCGGTGCGGGCGAAATTTTACTCACGTCGATGGACTGCGACGGCGTCAAAAACGGCTTTGAGCTAAATTTGACGCGAATTTTCAGCGCGCTTGATATTCCCGTCATCGCAAGCGGCGGCGCTGGTAAAATGGAGCACTTTAAGGACGCATTTTTAGCGGGCGCGGACGCGTGCTTGGCAGCCTCTATCTTTCACTTTAGAGAGATCGAAATCAAGGCACTAAAAGCGTATTTGCGAGAACAAAATATTGAAGTGAGAC
>CAUUSU010000260.1:0-2830 GCA_963547835.1 uncultured Campylobacter sp. | reverse complement strand
GTAAAATTTTAAACGTAGAAAAGGCGCGCCTGGATAGAATTTTGCAATCCGAAGAAATTAAAAATATGATCACGGCCTTTGGTTGCGGTATCGGTGAAGAATTTAACGAAGAAAAGCTCCGCTATCACAAAATCATCATTATGACTGATGCGGATGTCGACGGCAGCCACATTCAGACTCTGCTTCTAACATTTTTCTTTAGATTTTTGCGCCCTATTGTAGAAAACGGCTATGTTTATCTGGCACAGCCGCCGCTTTTTAGATATAAAAAGGGTAAAAAAGAAATTTATCTAAAAGACGAAAAGGCGCTTAGCGAGTTTTTGATCGAAACTGGCATTGATATGGGCGAGTTTGAAGGCATCGGCAACGAGGATCTAATCGATTATCTAAAAATTGTTTCAAACTACCGTTCGCTTTTGAACGAACTTAAAAAGCGCTTCAGCGTGCTTAGCGCGATCAGATTTCTGATAGAAAACGACGAAGCGCGAAGCCTCGGCTATGAAGAACTATTTGAAATTTTAAAACCGCGCCTAGAGAGTGAAGGATTTAACATCTTAAATTCCTACGTAAATGATGAAGGCATTAGAATTTATGTCCAAACTCCGAGCGGCTTGGAACAGCTTGTGATAAATGAGAATTTATTCGGCAATTATATCTTTGAAGAGGCAATTAGAATTTATTCAAAGATCAAAGAGCGGGATGTAAGCTTCGGTAAGGATTTTATTGAAATTTTAGATGAAATCGAAAAAAGCTCGAAAAAAGGCGCTTATATTCAGCGCTATAAAGGTCTTGGAGAGATGAATCCGGAGCAGCTTTGGGAAACCACTATGAGCCCTGAAAATAGAAGGCTTTTAAAAATTAGCATTGCAGACGCGCAAAGTGCTAGCGATACCTTTAATCTCTTCATGGGCGACGAGGTTGAACCGCGTAGGAATTACATTCAAGATCATGCCAAAGACGTTAAACACTTGGATATATAATGTCTGTTCTATTTAGTGAGACCAAAGAGCGTGAAAACCGCTTCATAACAGCACTTAAAATTTCGGTGCCGTTTACCTGCGTTTTGATTGTTTTCGGAATTATTTTATTCCGAAATGGCGAGTTTAAATTTGATGACGTAATTTTGTTTTTGATACTTTTAATCTGCTATGTTTATTATGTCATCTATCAAATTTACTTTGGCTTTCAAAAGACGCTGATAGATCCCGTTACTCACGTATTCGTGCGCGAGGAAATAGAGAAAATTTTAAGCAACGATCTAGCTAAAAATCGTCAAATAAATATCGTTCTTTTGCGAATTAAAAATATCATCGACATAAACGATCGATATGGCTATAAAAACGGCGATGAAATTTTATACGAGTATTGTAAAGAACTTTCAAATTTTATGGCGGAGCAGGGTTTTAAGGACCTTCCGATAGGGCGCTTTATAAACGGCTACTTTGTATTCGGCGTAGAATCAAAAGCTACAAATTTAAGTCATATTTTGCGAATGTTTGAGCATAAAATTTCAAGTCAAACGATTAAAAATGTAGAGATAAAAAGCGAATTTACAATGCTTCCAAGCTCCTATGATCGCAATCTAAATAATATTGTAAATGCGCTATTTTATAAGATAAATCACCTAGACGACGAAGAGCACGGCGAGAAGGCGATCGACGTCGAAAAAGTGCTAATAGACGTGTTTTCCGCCGACGTAATGGAAGCGATCGATAGCGAAAATTTTAGCTTTAAATATCAGCGCGTCGCAGATAAAAACGGCGTAAAATCGCATATAAATTTAATCCCAAAGCTCGATCTAAGAAGCGGCGAAAAGATCACAAAAAGTAGAATTTTAGATATTTTGCTTCTAAATCATTATGACATCAAATATGATATTTCGATGATGAGGCAGATTTCTAGGATCATCTATTTTAAAGATATCGATGCTAAAATTTTCATCGAGGTCATGCCTCAGACACTGCGAAATAACGAGTTTCGCAATGAAATTTTAAAGCTTATCGATAATAATCTAATCGATCCGAAAAAGATCGTGTTTGAGTTTAACGAAAAGCTTATCTATTCTGAGATTAAGCGCTTTGATGAAATTTTGATTAAATTCCGCGAACTCGGATTTAGCTTCGCGCTGTCGCAGTTCGGCGGCTCGAATGCAAGCTTTGAATATTTAAAATTTTTAGAAGTAGATTTTATCGTTTATGACATAGAATTTAATAAAAATTTAGACGATGAAAAGATTAAAAATATTTTCATAGGTATCAACGAGGCCTGCGCGAAATCGGGCGTTGAAACCGTAATGCGCTTTGTAGATAAGCAGGAATTTCAAATGCAGCTTTATAAAATGGGTATCGATTATATTCAGGGATTTTGCGTCGAAAAACCGAATGATATATCGAATTTAAGGAGAGTGCAGTGAGATACGGCGAAGAGGAAATTAAGAAATTTGACATCGAAAATTTAGAAGTTTGGCCCAATAAACAGAAGCGCGATTATCTGATAAAAATTACCCTGCCCGAGTTTTGCTGCCGCTGCCCACGCTCTGGCTATCCGGACTTTGCGACGATCTATTTGGAATATATCCCCGATAAACTCGTAGTTGAACTTAAAGCGATTAAAATTTACATAAATTCCTTTATGGATCGCTACATCAGCCACGAAGATAGCATAAATGAAATTTACGGCGCGCTGCAAAGCAAGCTAAAGCCTAAATTTATGAAAATCACGGGCGATTTTAATCCGCGCGGCAACGTCCACACGGTAATCGAAATAAACTCGGATCAAATTTACCGATGATAAGCTCAAATTTAGTCGAACAAATTTTTAAATCCGCAAG
>CAUUSU010000259.1:0-2845 GCA_963547835.1 uncultured Campylobacter sp. | reverse complement strand
ATGAAACCGGACTATAAAAACTGGGTGCCTAAGGGCATGATCGCGAGCTTTGCCGCAAGTGCGGGCATAGCGTTAGTTTTATTTTTGATTTTCGGCGTTTGCGGCGCCTTCGTAGGCGGCGTGTTAAGATGGTTTCTTGCGGGACTTTTCGGCGCAGCGGCGCTGTTTTTGGTCGGCTTTACGATCTACTGCGTCGTGTGGTACCGCGCGTTTGATTACGGCGGCAAGCGTCAGCTCTCTCGCGCGATCGTAGAGGGCGCGGCAAAATACGTAGATCTGCCCGAGGGCGGGCGCGGGCTAGACGTAGGCTGCGGCAGCGGCACGCTAACGATCGCCGTCGCTAAGCGCAACCCACACGCATCGGTGCTAGGCGTAGATCGCTGGGGCTTTGAGTACGCGTCTTTTAACAAGCAGCTGTGCGAATCCAACGCGCGCGCCGAAGGTGTGCAAAACACCAGCTTCGAGCAGGCCGACGCCACGCAGCTGCCCTTTGAGGACGGCAGCTTCGATGCGGTTACAAGCAACTACGTCTATCACAACATCATGCGCAAGGACCGCCAGGAGCTGCTTTTAGAGACGCTCCGCGTGCTTAAAAAGGGCGGCAGCTTCGCGATCCATGATCTTTTCTCGCGCGGAAACTACGGCGATATGGATGCTTTCATCGCGCGACTTAAGGAGCAGGGCTACGAGCGAGTCGAGCTCATAGACACGACGCAGGGGCTTTTTATGGGCCCGCGCGAAGCCAAATGGCTGATGCTAGGCAGTTCAAAACTTCTGGTAGGTAAAAAATAGAGAGCCTTTGTAATTGCTACTTTACTATTGCGGACATCTTTTTTAGCTCCACCGTTTTGACTTTGGTCTCTAACAAGTTGCCTAGGACGATTGGCTTTTTAAATTTCGCCCGAATCTCACTCACGATAAAAAATGCCCACCTTGCTAAAGGCTTAACCTCCGAGCCGAAAAACATCTCGCTGCGCGCCCTTTCGCAGTATTTTATATAGTTTGCGTGATAGGCTATGCCGCCCGCATCGGTATCTTCGTAGTAGATTCGTATCTTCATTACATCATTCTCCTTTTTTTGCACCCAAGCATATTATTTCTAAATAATTAATGTTTTTATAATATTTAAGTAGTCAAAAATTTTTTCTTTAGGGGGCCTTTCTTCTTTCTTAATCGCTCTTTTGGCACTATTAAATTCTACTGGCATTATCGTTTTAATCGTAAAACAAAGGCTGGGCTTTCCCTCACTATTCTTACCAATATCAAACGCAATAGGCATGAATATATCATTAATCACAATATGAAATCCTTTGCTTAAATTTTTCCTGATTTCATCATAATTACTTTGATTATGCATTAACTCACTGCAAAGGCTATCATACATAGACAAACATCTTAACAAGATCGGTCTTATCATTGAAGATAAAAATTTTTTAACTTTATCTGGTGTGGATAGCTCTTTGATATTACATCTTTCAATAAATCGCAATAGGGCATGAAAAGAAAAATTTATAAATATCCTCTTATATATCATTCCGTCAGTCAGGCTAAATATAATATCAAATCCAATATATTTATAGTCCTCTTTGATTATTTTATTAGTAGAACTATCATCTGGATTTTTTTTCATAATTAACGTTACATCCGCATATACAAATTCCCATTTTTTTGTGTTTGGTCGATAATGCTCCAATATAATTATATGCTTCTCTTTTTGAAGTTTTTCAACATGCCGTTTTACAATAACCTTTCTTCTATTGTCATTAATTGAAAAATAATTGATTTTTGGGCCTTCCCTAAAACAATCAATTATACTTTGTGCAATAATTCTTTCTGATTTATTTTCAAATATATTCATTCAAATTTTACCTCACTATTTATATAATACTCCGTCGCATAGATATATTTTCTTGGGTTATTTACACTCTTCCAAAGAGTGGCTTTTAAAAATTTGATCAAATTTTAGTTTGACATATCCCCCGGCAATTTTAAATTTTTATTTTTCATTATACATTAAAATTTACGTAATAGCTTTACTTAATGACACGCTTGATGAATTTTACTTTGCTTTATATATAATTCATTCGTCTTTTATGCCATTAGGTCGTATTTAATGTCGTGAGCAATCATTAAAGGACGATCGTAAAAAATCGAAAAAAGCATGGTATAACCTAAATACCTATGCAAGCGTAAGCAAGATATTATGGAATAGCATTCGTTCTTTTTGGTGATACTAGCTCGTTTAAAGTGAGAATAGTGCCAAAATGTCACTTTGCTTATATGCCAGCGATTTCATCAAGGTCGTTGCCGCCGCGATTGAAACGACATTATTCAAATTTTACATGGACAATTACGCTTTATGCAGTGAACAGCGCAGAATTGGGTGCATTAATTCAAAAAGACTGGGAGGAAATTTCATAAGTTACAGAAATGCATATCTGAAGGTTGGATTTCACCGAATTTAAACGCGATATAGGCTAAAGCAGCCGTAGTCGGTGCGCACGGCCAAATTTTTGCTACCGTTTGAATTCTCAAATTTCGCCTCGCATCGCTTTACGACGTGCTCCAGCTCAAAGCTAAGCGTCAAATTTGCGCTTTTTAGATCAACGATGTGAGCCTTACCATAGCTGATTATCGCAAGGCGCGAGCCGTCCTCGCTCAGACAAAAATCGCTCGCCTGCGCGCACTCGCCTTGTAGCCACGCAGGCCCCAGCCGCGAGCCGTCCGCGTCAAGGCAGATTAGCTTATCCGAGTGGCGCTCTTTGCCGAGCAGCGAGCCGTCGGGTAGAAAGCAAATTTTATCCAAAATGCCGGAGCCCCCTTTTATCTCGCTTAAAATTTTGCC
>CAUUSU010000258.1:0-2855 GCA_963547835.1 uncultured Campylobacter sp. | reverse complement strand
AAATTCCAAACCGCTCCGTCAAAATCGTCAAAATTTAGCCTATTTTTTACCTAAAATTTCGTAAAATTACGACTTTAAATTTTCAAAAAGGACGCAGATGAATAAAAGTTTGGAATTCAGAGCCGACATCGGAATGCTCTTCGTGGCGATCGCTTTTGGGCTCGGGTATCTGCCCACCTCGCAGGCGCTTGCGAGCAACAACGTCTTCGTGCTGCTATTTTGGCGCTTTTTCGCCGCAAGCATCATCGCAGGCGCGATATTTTTCCCGAAGCTCAAAGCCATAACTTCGCGCGAGATCAAGCACGGCGCGGTGCTTAGCCTGTTTTTATTCGCGGGCTTTACGTCACAGACCTTCGCTTTTAAATTTGCGCAAAGCTCCTCCGTAGCCTTCATCATCGGCCTAAACGTCGCGCTCGTGCCCTTCATCGCCGCGGCGCTGTTTAGGCATAAAATTTACTCCTACGCCTACGCGGGCATCGCGCTCGCGATCGCTGGGCTCTATCTCATCGGCGATACGCAGCTAGGCCTCGGCAAGGGCGAAGCGCTGGCACTAGTCTGCGCGTGCGCGTATTCGTTTCACATCGTGCTGACCAACCGCTTCGTGCAAAGCTGCGACGTAGCGGGCATCGCCTACGTACAGATCCTCTGCCTAAGCGTGCTTTGCTGCTTTGCGGCGATCTTTTTTGAAAGAGTCAGCATCGTGCCGGTGATGGATAGAAGCTTTTTCGTCGCGATGGCGGTGATCTGCCTGTTAGGGACGGTTTTCGGCTTTTTTGCGCAGGCCTTGATGCAAAAATACACGACGCCCGTAAAAACCGCTCTGTTTTTCACGCTAGAGCCCGTAACGGCGGGTATTATGGGCGTATTCGTGGGCGGCGAAAGGCTAAGCGCGATGCAAATTTTAGGCGCGGCGCTCATCCTCGCGGGCGTTTTGATAAGCGAGATCGGAAGCTACCTCAGCGCGAAACGGAGCAGATCTGCAGAGGCCTGATTTTGCGGCGGCGCAAATTCCATAAATTCCATGCCACGTGGAATTTTGCGCCATAAAATTCCGTGCTGCATAAAATTTGCACGCAGAATTTCGCGCTGTATAAAATTCTGCGTCTTTAAAATTCCACAGCGAAATTCTATGCCGCGCATAATTCTATATCGCGCGGAATTTCGCGGCGTCTCTCGCAAGGATACGTTAAAATTCCACGACAAAATTTCGTATTAAAATTTACCCAGCAGAGGCGTGCAGCGAAGCTTTAGCGATAAAATTTCATTGCTTAAGCGATACAATAGTAAAATAACAAAATTTTAACAAAGGAGCCTCTATGAAAAAAATCATCCTTCTTGTTGCCGCGCTTGCGGGCATATTGTTTGCCAAAAGTGTAGAGCTAGAGACGCCGCCCAATCATAAAGACGGCGTAAATCACCTGGAATTGGTGCTGATCTTAGACAAATCGGGCTCGATGAGCGGGCTTGAGAGCGATACGATCGGCGGATTTAACTCGATGATAGAAAAGGAGCGCAAAGAGGGCATCGACGCCAGCGTCACGACCGTGCTTTTCGATACGAAATTTAATATCATCCATGATCGCACGCCGCTTAAGAAGGTCGAAAACCTAACGTCCAAAGAGTACTACGCCGGCGACAACACCGCGCTACTGGACGCCGTCGGCAGCACGATAGCGCGTATCGAGCGAGTGCCGGATATCTATGCCAAAAACAATCGCGTGCTTTTCGTCATCATCACCGACGGGCAGGAAAACTCAAGCCGCGAATACTCCAAAGCGCAGATTAAGAAGATGATTAGCGACAAGCAGGAAAAATACGACTGGGAGTTTATCTTTTTAGGCGCTAATATCGACGCCGCAAGCGAGGCGCAAAGCATCGGCATCAAAAGCGAAAATGCCCTAAAATACGAGAATTCCAAAGAGGGCGTGAGCAAAAATTTCGAAGCGGCGGCCGAGATATCCAAGGACGTAGCGACCGATAACAAAGCAAACTCGAAATGGCGCGACAAGGTCTTGCAGGATAAAAAATAATAAATCTCGAGGCGAGGCGCGCTAGAAATGAAGCGCTGCTGCGGAAACGAGCGGCGGCACAAAAATAGGCGGCGATGTGCATCGTGCGGCACAAAACGAGCTTTAGTAAAAAACACTGGCAGCGGTGTAAACGAGATTTATCAAAAAAATACGAGCGGCGGCGCGGAAACAGATAGTGTGCCGGGTCGCTCGCCGAAAAATTTAACGCGAATATGTGCCGCAAGAAAAATAGACGCGCAAGGAATAAAAACGGCGTAAAGCGGAGCCGAAAACTCAGTGAGCCTAGCGGTACAGCGCGCGTATTGATTTTTACTCAGCGCATTTTAGAATTTTATTTTGACTTTTTCATGCGGCGCGCGGTATTGCTTTTGCCTGCGCTGCTTTGTGCGGCAAGGAAACGCAAATCTACTCGCTAAATTTAAACGCTTCGCGCAGGGTGCCGATTTACGGCGAGCAAACCGCTATTTCGCAGAGAAAGCTAAATTTACGGCGCGCAAATTCCATATTTTGCGAGAAGCGCGTAAATTTCGCCCTTTGCAAGCGACAGGTAAATTTCACCCTTTGCAAGCCGCGCTAAATTTTAAAATTTAGGCACTGCAAAACGGGCGCAGCTACTAAGCGCGGCTGAATTAAAATTTCGTAAATTTAACAAGGAGGAAGCTTATGAAGATATTCGACATCGACACGCCGGCGCTGCTGATTGATCGCGAGATCGTGCTTCACAACCTGCAAAAGATGCAAAACTACGCAAACGCCGCGGGCGTAAGCCTGCGTCCGCACACCAAAACGCACAAAATGCCCTATTTCGCGAAGCTGCAAGAAAGC
>CAUUSU010000257.1:0-2866 GCA_963547835.1 uncultured Campylobacter sp. | reverse complement strand
TCACCGCGTCGATGCGAGCGCCTCCTTTGCCGACGGTAGCGCCTACCGGATCGACGTTTGGCGAGACGGCGCTAAGCGCGATCTTAGCGCGCCTACCTGGAATCCTCGCGCAGGCTTGGATGATGACGCTGCCGTCTTTGATCTCGGGGACTTCGGCGGCGAGTAGGGCTTCTAGGAATTTCGGGCTGGTACGCGAAAGCTCCAGCCTGATACCGTGGGATTTGTCAATGGCTACGTTTTTGATGACAGCTTGTAGCACGTCGCCCACTTTGAAATTTTCGCCCTTGATACGGTTCTTAAGCGGCATAAAGGCCTTCGTATCCTCGATCTCTACGTAGGTCGTGCCGTCGTGATCGATCTTGGTGACCGTGCCGTGGGTGAGGGTACCTACCTTGCTTTTATAGTTTTCAAAAATTTTCTCTTCAAGCAGCCTTTGGATGTGAAAATTTAGCTCTCTAGCTAGCACGCCGGAAGCCGTGCGACCGAGGTTTTCGATATTTATTTCGTAGCTTAGCTCATCGCCGATCTCTGCGTTTTCGCCTATTTTTTTGGCTTCGCTCAGCGCGATGAAGTTGTGATCGCCGAGCCGCTCATCATCATCTGAGACGACGTGGACCTTTTGGTAGAGCTTAACGCGTTTAGTCTGCGGATCGACTTCGCTGTCGTAGAGATACTCCTCGCCGAAAAGTCTTTTTGCGGTCTGGATGAACGCCGTTTTGACGCGCTCTTTAACGTCTGCGGGCTCAAGCCCCTTTTCATTTGCAATCGACTCGATGATGTCGGTGATTTTTTCCATAAATTTTCCTTAAGATTTGATTTCGTGCTACTAAATTTGGATTTTAAATTTTGAAGTGCGGTATTATATGGAATTTTGACTTTATTTTTATTTAAACGAATTATTATCTAAATTTCGCTAAACTCGCGGGTTTAAAACATAAATGAAAGGATAGATCATGCAGCTAAAACTTGCCAGAACGGAGCTTGCCTCTAAGCCAAAAAGCGTTAAGATCGAGGATTTGCAAGCCCAAGTAGAAAAGAGCGGACAAAAAATATTTTATCTGGATAGAGAAAATTCTCAAAAAGATTTAGCCGCTTTGGTGGATTTTTTCGATACTAAGGGTTTTAGCGTGTATCAGCGCATAGTGCGATACGGGCTGAACGAAAACGAGTATATGTACGAGGTACATATCCTTTGAGTAAACTCCTCTTCATCCAGACCCTAGGTTGCGCGATGAACGTGCGCGATAGCGAGCATATTATCGCGCAGCTAAAAGAGCAAGATTACGAGATTACCGATGACGTAAATATTGCGGATCTGATCTTAATAAACACCTGCTCCGTACGCGAAAAGCCCGTGCATAAGCTTTTCAGCGAGATCGGAGCTTTTGATAAGGCGCGAAAAAAGGGCTCCAAAATCGGCGTTTGCGGCTGCACCGCAAGTCATCTGGGCGGAGAGATTTTTAAGCGCGCGCCTTTTGTGGATTTCGTGCTCGGCGCCAGAAACGTATCTAAAATTTCGCAAGCCGTACGTACGCCTAAATTTATTAGCACTGACATAAACTACGACGAGAGCGAGTTTGCCTTCGGCGATTTTGCGAGCTCGCCATATAAATCCTTCATAAACATAATGATCGGCTGCGACAAAAAGTGCTCCTACTGCATCGTGCCGCAGACTAGAGGCGATGAAATTTCGATCCCCGCTCAAATTATCTTGCGTGAAGCCGAAAGATCCGCAGCTCGCGGCGCCAAAGAGATATTTTTGCTCGGCCAAAACGTCAATAACTACGGTAAACGCTTTTCTAATGCGCACGAAAAAATTGACTTCAGTGACTTGCTCGTGCGGCTTAGCAAGATAGAGGGCATCGAGCGCATCCGCTTTACTAGCCCGCATCCGCTGCATATGGACGATAAATTTTTGGACGTTTTTTGCAATAATCCTAAAATTTGCAAATCGATGCATATGCCCTTGCAAAGCGGCTCCAGCAAGGTTTTGCGCGATATGAAGCGCGGATATACCAAGCAGTGGTATCTGGACCGCGCGCTTAAACTGCGCCAAAGCTGCTCGGGCGTAGCGATCAGCACCGACATCATCGTGGGCTATCCAAGCGAGAGCGAGGAGGATTTTGCCGAGACGATGGAGGTGTTAGAAGCGGTGAGATTCGAGCAGGTTTTTTCCTTTAAATTTAGCCCGAGACCCCTCACGCCAGCAGCAAATTTAAAGCCGCTTGATGATGAAATTTCAAGCGAAAGGCTAAGCAGGCTGCAAAGCGCTCACGCTAAAATTTTAGACGAGATCGCAGGGGCGCAAAAAGATAAAATTTTCGACATATATTTCGAGGAGCTGCGCGAGGGCGGCACTGTGTGCGGTAGAAGCTTTTCAAATTTTTTGATCTGCGCGCAAGGCGGCGAAGAGCTGCTAGGCAAAACGCGCAAAGTACGTATCGAAAAGACCGCCAGAATGGCACTTTATGGAAAAGTTATCGCTTAAAAAGCGGCTATTTTTCCGCGTCGCCGAATATCTCATTTTTATTCTGATTTGGTGTATTTTTTTAACGTGCAGGGTTAAATTTACCCCCACGAAGCTGCCCGAAAAGCCCTGCGTCGTCGTGTTTTGGCATGGAAGATTAGCGATGATGAGCTTTGCTTATAGGCGGTGGTGGCTACGGGATTTCGGCAAGAGGCGCGCCAAAGTCATCATCAGCGATCACAAAGACGGCGAGATCATCACGCGCGTGATCTCGCATTTCGGTATCGGCGCAATTCGCGGCAGCAGTTTCAAGGGCGGCGCGCGAGCCCTTATGGGCGCGATCAAAGAGATAAAAAACGGCACCGACGTCATCATCACTCCCGACGGTCCGCGCGGCCC
>CAUUSU010000256.1:0-2915 GCA_963547835.1 uncultured Campylobacter sp. | reverse complement strand
ACCTTCGGCTACGGAAATTTGATCGTCGATATGCGCTCGCTGCCGATTATGCGCGAGTTTGCGCCGGTCATTTTCGACGCGACGCACAGCGTGCAGATGCCTAGTATCGGCGCTACGAGCGGCGGCGACTCGCGCTTCGTGCCGTACCTTGCGCGAGCGGCGGCGGCCGTGGGCGTGGACGGATTTTTTTACGAAACACACCCTGATCCCGCTCACGCGCTTTCGGACGGGCCGAATATGTTAAATTTGCAGCAGCTCGAGCGCGTCGTAGTCCAGACGCTCGCAATTCAAAAAGCGCTCGGATTTTAGCTCACGATACCTTGGATTAAATTTAAACCTCACACCAATGCTCACGAATTTTGCGCTTAAAATTCGTGAGCATGGCTCTATCTCGCAAAATTTCCCTATCTTTAATTTCATATTTTTAGACTAAACTTAAGTAAAAATTCAGAGGGGCGTATAATGTACTTCTATTTTATTCCAAAAGGCACGAAACGGATTGTCAAATCAATCTCGCAAAGGGCAGAGAGGTAGTCGCGAAGACTACTAAAACGTTAGATCACTTCTATCATTCATTTTATACGATCAGCAAAAGCGCAGAAATTTTAGGCAAAGTGCTTAAATAAAGCTCGTGGTGAGCCTTTACGCAAATATTTTAGAATTTTGCAATTAGCCATTTTGTAACTACAAAAGCACGCAAAATTCTAAAATCACCAGATAAATTTATAAATTTTGTTGCCGTAAATGTAGCTCGATGCTTTAGCGGCTATCTAATTTTTTATAGTAACATCCGCGTCTATGCCTCCTCTTATATGATCTATTTCTCCTATGTAATCGATCTTGTAAATGCTTATTGTTGCCGGAACATCTGTATCTAAATAAAATCTAACGTTTTTGTCGGAGCTGTAAGGATATTCTGCGTAATGCACACAGACCCCAAACAATATAATAGCTATCATTAATAACGATATCGCGGTTATGCCGCTAAAAATTAGTTTTAATCTTTCGATATCTCCTCCGTTAAAAGAAACTTTCTCTTTTATTGCAGCTTTCTTTTCAGGGATAAATTCTTTGCTATTTGCAGATCTACTTTTAGACCCAAATAGTGCAAGAGCTATAAATACAGTTAATGGTAATGCGATTATACCGCAAAGAAGTGCTGTTGAGTTTTCCATATTTTCTCCTTTAAAATAAACTTTCTCTTTTAAAATTTTTACAGTAAAAATCAAAAAATGTATCCTTATCTGCAAAAATTTCTTTAAAAATTCCGTTTCGGCTTAATCCTACAAAGAGCGCGGCAGCACGAGATTGAGCGGAAAATGACTTTTTAGGATTAAATTCTATATCGCTGAAATAATCATATTTTAAAACTTCGTTTGCTAAATTTTGATTTTGCTTCAGAGCGCTTAGATATAAAAAATCATAAAAATACGTTTTTGGCTCGGTACTAAAACGTTCACCGAAAAGCTCAAATCCACAAAAATTTCCGCTATTTTTTAACGGCGAATATTTTTTAGGATGAACTTTAGCACTAAAAATAATCTCTTCAAACGGACCGCCTCGCTCAAAAAATTTTGAGCCTTGAAAAAACCGTTCAACGCTAGCTTCTATGAAATTTTTATCTTCATCTTTCAAGCGAAGCTTTAGATTAAAAGCGCTTAATGCTTTGCCGAGAGGATTTGGCGATGCCTTACTGATTTCTAGAATTTTTTCGCTTTTAAGCTCTCTTTTAGCACTATTTAAAAGACTATCTATTGATTTTATCTTTTGAGATAACGCAAAGCCGCTAAAAAATTCAAATTTTATATCTACGCTTTTTACAAAAGGACTTTTATCTATCGCATAAAAAATCGGTCTAATAGCCTGCATTTTCTAATTCCTAACTAGCGGTATTATTTCACTTATAAATTTTAGCGGAATCTTTTCGTAAATCATAACTTCAGCTTGTGAAATTTTGTATAAACTATTTTGAGCCTCACTGTGCGGTGGAAATTCTTGTATAGAATAAAGCCTATCGAAATCTAAATAGTTTTTGATGACACTATATTTTTCGATATGTGCCGCATTAGCCGTTGCATTTTGATCACTCATAATAAAAGCATGATAGAATAGTACGAACGGAGAGATCAAAATTATTGCAAAATCATCGCTTGGATGTTTTTCGATAAAAGTACGAAGCATGTAATTGTTGCTTATAATAGATAGGTGCACGTAATCTCCTAAATTCCGCCTATTATCTAGTTCTTTAGATAGATTATTAGTTAACAAATTCGGTTTTATATCGCCACTTTCTAAATGGCTTATGCTGAAAACTCCAGCCATTTTTATAATGGAGCTTAAATTTGAAAGTTTTGTTAAATGGATAAAATCGTAATATTTGCTCTTGCCTGTAAAATTATCATTAATGAAAGCTAGGGCTTCTTGATAGTTTTCGTCTTTGGTTAAATTAAACTTCGGCTCCGGTTTGAAATCCGCAATATCACCGACTTGAGGAATATTTGGGTAATGAAAATTCTTGCAGCGAGAAAATTTCTTTATATTCGCAATAGCGGCGTCTAGACTGGAATACATAACAAATCCTTAAAATTAAATTTAAGGTAAATGATACTCTCTCTCTCTCTCTTAAATTTTGACTTAAAATTATGATGGTTTTTTAATAGAAATTTATAAGTAATTTACTTAATATATAAAATTTTTGCTACATAGGCTTAGTGATTTTTTACTCATCACACATATCGAAATTTAATCGCAAGGATATCAAACCGCTATTCTGCGCTTTATTTTGTATCTTTATCTAAAATTTTGTTTTTGTCGCTATAATGCGGCTTCTTGACCTTTTCGTCTAGTGGCTCAGGACGTTGCATTCTCAGTGCGAAAACGCGTGGTTCAAATCCCGCAAGGGTCGCCATTATGGA
>CAUUSU010000255.1:0-2930 GCA_963547835.1 uncultured Campylobacter sp. | reverse complement strand
CGCGCATAATCGGCAGCGAGCGCATATCGACGATCAAATTTCCGTAGCCGAAGGTACTGCCTCGCTCAGTGAGCCAAACGCCGTGGCGGCGCGCCAGATCGTGCATCCCTTCGCCGCTTGGCCGCGAGGCGCTTTGCGCAGCACTTATCGAGCCGTCTTGCGCGTTGAAAGCATGAGAGAGGTTTGGCTGCAAGGCGCTTTGCGCTTCGCTTTTGTTATCGCTTTGTGCGGCACAAGGCATCGCCGTACCTTTAGCGGCATTTTCAGCACCGCTTTTAGCGCCGCAAGTATGAATAAAATTTTGTGAGTCTTGACTGGTACTGCAAGAATTTTGCGCGCCTAGCGCCGAAGATTCGTCATTCGCACCGCCTCGGACGCCGTTTCGCGCGCTGTAAATTTCAGCATCGTCGGAGTAGGCGCTGTTTTGAGCGGCCTTTGTATCGCTAGATGCCGCGCCGCTTTGCGGGGTATAAGCCCGTGCGCTGCGAGTTTGCAGCACCTTTTCGACGCTGTGTTTCATCGCCTGTGGCGATAAAAACTGACCTTTTTTGATGTTTACTATCGCTTGCGTGCTAGCTGCGGCGACGAGAAGGTCGGTTTGGCGGCACAAAAACGCAGGTATCTGCAGCACGTCGGCGACGCGCGCGGCGGGTTCTGCCTGGTAGCTTTCGTGGATGTCGGTTAAAATTTTATAGCCGAACCTTTCCTTTACTTCGGCTAAAATTTCGCAGCCGCGCTCAAGCCCCGGGCCGCGGAAGCTTGAGATGCTGGTGCGGTTAGCTTTATCGAAGCTGCTTTTGAAGTAAAATTCCACCCCGCTCATTTCGTTAAATTTGCGCAAACTTTCCGCGACTTGCATTATCAGCTCGCGGCTTTCGATCACGCAGGGTCCTGCGATCAGTATCATGAAACATCCTTTTTTAAAATTTGCGCGATTTTAGCGAAATTTTACTAACTCTTAATAGGGCTTGCCGAAAAATTTTTCGTAATGCTCGTAAAAGCGCTTGTAGTAGGGGTTTGAGTAGCGCTTGCGCATGCCGTAGTTGTAGCACTCGATCGTGTCTTTGATATTTTTATTTTTGGCGTTCCAGCATTTGCGCAGGATCTTGGCGCATTTGGTGAGGTTATACATCGGGTTGAATATATAATCGATCTCATTTTGGCTGAAATTTACGGCGTTTAGCTGCCCGAGTCCTACGTCAATGCTAAATCCGTCCTCGTACAGGTACTTGGCGATCTGCACGGCGTAAATTTCGTTTGCTGGTATGATCGTAACGACCCATTTGCTGGAATTTAGGCTATAGTTGCTCGTCTTGATGCGGATATTTTGATTGCGCAGGCCTGCAAAATAATCGGCGTTTGCTTTGTTTGTCAAAAAGGAGATCGTGTAGGGCTCGAAGTCGCTTTCGATTTTGACGATGGTGTATAAAATTTCAGGCTTTACCCCTTCGTTTTGCGCTACTGCGGCGATGGCGTTTACGATCTCATTCGGCGAGTAAGCGGGGGCTTGAAGCGCTAAAAACAGGGCGAAAACCAACTTTTTCATCTAAATTTACCGAGCCTTTGATAAAATTTTATGTCGCAAGTATAGCACAATTTGGGTTTTTTAGCCATTGTTTAAGTGAAAATTAATCATATTGTATATATAATCACATTTCTTTTTTGAGCCCAAATGGTCGCTTAGCTCAGCTGGTAGAGCGCCACCCTTACAAGGTGGATGTCGCAGGTTCGATCCCTACAGCGACCACCATTTTGAAATCCTTGGATTTCATACTTCTTTAGCACTTGCGCTGCGAGTGTGATTTTTGGTGCGACGGTAGTTCAGCTGGTTAGAATGCCGCCCTGTCACGGCGGAGGTCGTGGGTTCGAGCCCCATTCGTCGCGCCACTTCTTACGATGTCTTGCTAGCTCAGTAGGTAGAGCATCTCACTTTTAATGAGGGGGTCGTTGGTTCGAATCCAACGCAGGACACCACCCATCAAATTTCCCCCCTAATTTTAGTTTTTTGATTTTTTTGAAAGCCCTGTTTTACGGGTTTTTCAAATTTTCTCAAAAAAATTTCAAATACTAAAAACGCTAGATTATACAGGTAGTTTAAGAGAAACTACTATATATTAAAAAATGTATAGTAGCTCTTAAGCTTGCTAAGCTCTTTGAAAACTTTTATAATTTGTCCTATGAAACTATATGAAATTTTAAAGGATAAGCAGTTATGAAGGTTTTTTCTAAAATTAAAGACGATCCGGCTTTTAAAACAGACCCCGATAAAGTCATTAGAAATTTCTCCCTGCCTCATCGCAAAAACACTATGGTAGAAATGATAGATGAACATATAGCGGTTAGATTTTACCGCTCATTTACTAAAAAGGGAATACAAACAATCCATAGGCACTATCACTATTCTTTGGGAGGAAAGCTGATTAAGTCTTTAGGCAATGCAGATGAGATAAGCCTAAGCAAAGCTAAGGAAGCGCTTAAAGGTTTAATAGTAGACGGTTCTACTAAACTAGCCGTCCCAAGTAATACTCTAGCGAGTGTTTACCAGCAGTTTTGCAGACATAACGGTAACGTTGCATCAGCAACCTCTAAAAGACGAGATATGAGCTTTAAGGCTTTAAGGGATATTTGCGACAAAGATATAAACAAGATAAGCAAAAAGGATATTATGCCGATACTGGATTATTATTACGATAATGAAAAATACGCCTCCTTGGAAATTTTATTCAAACTTATTAAAAGACTATTCAGATATGCTCGTATAAGAGATATTTCCAAAAATCCATTATTTGCAGAAGAGGTGTTTAAGGACTTTTATACTATACCTCGTCGTAGCGAATACCCATATATAAAAGATGACTTGGATTTAACCGTACTTATTAAATTTATCATGAACTATCCTCACCAAATAGGCGTCAAGAATGCTTTGATAT
>CAUUSU010000254.1:0-2946 GCA_963547835.1 uncultured Campylobacter sp. | reverse complement strand
ATCGCATTTTAGCGCGATCGCCGCCGTGTAATGCGCGGGCGACGAATCTAAGCTTAAAGCCCTCAGCTTCCTTGCTAATTTCTCGCGATTACTCGCATCCGTTGCATCTGAGCCGCTAAAGCGCGCCGAAAATATCCCCGGAGCCCCGCCCAGCGCGTCCACGCAGATACCGCTATCATCGCTTAGCACAAAAAATTCGCTCTGTAAATTTTTACTTTTTAGCGCCTCATACACTGCGCGAACTTTAATAAGCGCGTTTTGTTTGAAGCTCGTGCCGCACTCGTCGATCTCAAAAGGCTGAAGTACCTCGCCGAGCGCACACACGTCGTATTCCGTGAAAAATTCTTTTATCTCTTTTACTTTATTTTTGTTGCTCGTCGCAAGTAAAATTTTCATCCTCGCTCCTTAAATTTAAGCCGCCATTTTACCCAAAATCAAAGAATTCGTTACGATTTTTGGCTATAATCGGCGCAAATTTCATATTATTTGAGGTCTAAGATTATGCTAAAAAGCGTCCTTCCGCTTAGTTTTATCATCGCTACGAGGTTTTTTGGATTATTTATTTTGCTGCCCGTGCTTAGCCTGTATGCATTGAGCTTGCACGGCGCAAACGAAAGCCTAGTGGGGCTACTTTTTGGAATTTATGCGATTATGCAAGTGATTTTGCAAACGCCATTTGGAGTGCTAAGCGATAAGATCGGACGTAAGAAAACCCTTGCTATAGGGCTGGCGCTTTTTATCGTGGGCGCTTGCGTTTGCGCGGCGAGTGAGAGCATTTATACGATGATTTTTGGGCGCTTTTTGCAAGGCTGCGGTGCTGTAGGAGCCGTAGCTACCGCACTAATTAGCGATTTTACGCGAGAGGAAGAGCGCGGTAAGGCGATGGCGGTAATGGGCGCGATGATAGGCGTGAGCTTTGGCGTAGCAATGATTTTAAGTCCGCTTTTAAGCGCCAAATTTGGACTTGCCAGCCTATTTCATCTAAGTTCGGCACTTACGCTTTTATGTTTGGCGCTGCTTTTTTTCGTAGTACCTACCGAACCGCATATCCGCTCTCTGCGTCAAAAGGTCCCGCTCGGCTCACTTTTGAGCGATAAAAATTTAATGCTTATGAATTTAACGAATTTTTTTCAAAAAGCTTTCATGACGGCAGCGTTTTTTCTAATTCCAATTTTGCTCGTGCAAAAATTCGGACTTTCCAAAAGTGATTTGACCAAAATTTATGCTCTAGGCGCTATTTTCGGCTTTACCGCGATGGGCGCGAGCGGTGCTTTAGGCGAAAAGCGCGCGCTAGCTAAGCAAATTCTACTTATCGGCATTTGCTTTTTCATCGCTTCGTATTTGATTTTTGCGTTTGCTAGCGGGGCGAGCGCTTTCGTGGTGGGCGTGATGCTCTTTTTCGTGGGATTTAACGCGCATGAGCCCATTATGCAAAGCCTTGCGTCCAAATTTGCCAAAGTCGCTCAAAAAGGCGCCGCGCTTGGGATTTTTAATTCGTTCGGATTTTTTGGCAGTTTTTTGGGCGGGCTATGCGGCGGCGCACTTTTTGGCAAAATCGGCATCGAAGCGCTAGGCATTGGCGTCGCGGTTTTAGGTGTGATCTGGCTTGTGCTACTTTCTAGGCTGAGCGATCCAAAACTTTTTAAGAATTTATACTTTCCTAAAAGTGGCGATTTTTTCACACTACAGGGCGTAAAGGGCATTATCGAAATTTACGAGACCGATGGCGAATTCGTTGTGAAATTTAACTCAAAACTGATAAATGAAGATCAAATTTATAAAATCGTAGGAGGCAAATGATGGAATTTGAAAAATTTGAAAGCGCGATGGAGCGCTTCGCAAACACAGTGCAAAAGTCCTCGCGCATCGAGAAGGTCGCGATCACGCAGGCGCTGGGGCGTATTTTAGCAAGCGACGTTGCAGCACCTTTTAGCACTCCGCGCCGCCCAACCGCCGCAATGGACGGCTACGCGCTAAAGGGCGCGGATCTAAGCGAGGGGGCGAAATTTAAGATCGTCGGCACGACGCCTGCGGGCAAGATGCCTAGCGCCGCGGCAAAGGCGGGCGAGTGCGTCAAAACCTTCACGGGCGGGCTCATGTGCGAGGGCAGCGACACGCTTCTGCCGATCGAAAACGTGCAGGTGCAAGGCAGCGAGATCGTCGTCGCAAAGCCCGTTTCAGCGGGTTTTGCCGTGCGCGCGACGGGCGAGAGCTACCGCGAGGGCGAACTTTTGCTTAGAAGCGGCACGAAGCTCGGCTTTTCGCAGATCGCGCTGCTAGCCGAGCTAGGGCTATTTCACATAAGCGTATTCATCCGCCCAAAAGTAGCGATTCTAGCCACCGGTAGCGAGATAAAAGACCTCGGCGAAAGGCTCGAAAACGACGCTCAAATTTACAGCTCCAACCACATCGCGCTTGCAAATTTAGTAACGCAACTGGGCTGCGAAGCGATGATAATGCCTCTAGTGCGCGATGACGAAAAAGAGCTAGAAGGCGCGATCCTATCGGCTTTACAAAGCGCCGACATACTTCTAACTAGCGGCGGAGTGAGCGTCGGAGACTACGACTTCGTGCAAAGCACGCTACAATCAAAATTTGAGCTCATCGTAAAGGGTGCGGCGATCAAACCGGGCCGCCACGTGCGCGTAGCCAAAACCGGCGAAAAATATATCTTCGCATTCCCTGGCTTCCCGCTCTCGGCGCTCATTACGTGCATTTTGTTCCTGCGCGTATTTTTGCAAAAGTCCTTCGGCGTGCACGAAAACACCGAATTTAGCGCAATCTTAGATCACGACTACGTAAAAAAGACGCCGTGGCTTGAGTTTATGCCCGCCGTCTTGCAAAACAGAGACGGGCGGCTTTTTGTTAGCCTGCAAAGCAAAAAGCAGGGCTCCAGCGCGATTTTGAACAATTTAGACGACGATAGCGTCCTGCTCGTCGCGCCGC
>CAUUSU010000253.1:0-2982 GCA_963547835.1 uncultured Campylobacter sp. | reverse complement strand
TATGTTTATTTCGCAGAGTAAAATCGATGATCTTATCGCTAGCGACGGCGCGTTTTTGGACCTTACGACCGAGCTTTTGCGGGACTTTGTAGATCTAAACGCGCCCGCGCGGCTTTCGATCGTAACGAGGCAGGATCTGATCTTTAGCGGCGGGCAGATTGCGCGCGAGGTAGCGGCGCGCTTTGGTTGCGAGACGCAGCGGCTAGCGCGTGAGGGAAGCGCATTTTGCGCAGGGGATGAAATTTTTAGTACGCAGGGGAGCTTCGAGAGCCTGCATAAAGCTTGGAAGATGGTTCAGATCGTGTTTGAGTACTCATGCAAAATTTCAACCTACGCGCACGAGATGGTTGCGCTGATGCGAGAGGCTAATCCGCGCTGCGTGCTGGGTGCGACCCGCAAGAGCTTTCCTTTTGCGAAGGAGCTTTGCGTAAATGCGCTGATCGCGGGCGGCGGAACGATGCACCGCCTGGGGCTGCACGACAGCGTCCTGTTTTTTTCAAACCATATTCGCGCGTTTGCAAGCTTTAGCGAGTTTTGCGCGCAGATCGCTAAATTTAAAGAGCGCGCGCCCGAGCGAAAGATCATGATCGAAGTGGCGAGCGAGCGCGAATTTAGCGAGCTCTTAAAATACGCGCCTGATGCGATAATGTGCGATAAGATGAGCCCTGGCGAGCTTAGAGCCTGCGTTTTGAGGCGAGATGAAACGGCGCCGCAGATTAAAATTTGCGCCGCAGGAGGCATAACTAAAAATAACTGCGCCGAGTTCGCGGCTACCGGCGCGGACGTGCTCGTAAGCTCGGCGGTTTGGAATCAGGGCGTGTGCGATCTAGGCGGAAAGATAGAATTTATCTAAATATTAAATTTTAAATTTAAGACGCGGCATGCTAAGCCAAGGGATAAAAAGTGCGATTTATTAATAAATAAGAGTATATTTTGTAGAATTCTTAAAATTTCAAAAAAAGGATTTTCATGAAAAAAATTGCTTTTATTTTAGCGTTTGCGGCAAGCGTTTCGTTCTGCGCGGATCAGCTGATAATCGCGGCTGGCGGTGGATATAAAAAGCCCGTCTCGGCCGTGATCGAAAATTTAAAAAAAGAGGGCATGGACGTGGCGGGATCGTTTGCAAACCTCGGCCAGCTCGTCATTCAATCGCGCGAGAATAAAATTTCATTCATCGTGGGCGACGAGGCGTTTTTGAAAAAAAGCGATCTAAATATCACTAAATTTGAACGTATCGGGCGCGGCACGCTTGTTTTGGTGACGCCGAAAAATATCAAAATAAACGACGTCTCGGAGATCGCAAAGTTCGATAAGATCGCAATGCCCGATCCTAAAAAGGCGATTTACGGTATCAGAACGAACGAGTTTTTACAAAATGCCAAGATGGACGGAGTAAAAGATAAAATTTTAGCCGTCGCGGGCGTGCCGCAGGTAGTCGCATACGTCATCAACGGCGAGGTGCAGGCGGGCTTTATCAACAGCACCGAAGCGGTCGCCAAAAAAGATGAGTTCGGCTCGATCATCTACATCGACGAGAGCCTCTACAGCCCCGCATACATCGGCATTGCAAGACTAAGCGCGTGCAGCGAGCAGGCGCTTTGCGAAAAGGTGATGAAGGAATTTCAATCGGATCGCTCAAAAGAGATTTTTTCAAAATTCGGCCTTAAATGAGCGACATAGCTTGGATCGCACATCCTCTGATACTAAGTGCCAAAGCCCTGTTTTGCAGCTTTTTGCTGCTGATTTCAATAGGGCTAGCAATCTCGTATTTTTTAGCCTTTAGTAGATCAAAGCTTAAAAAAAATCGTCGAAATTTTAGTGATTTTTCCGCTCATCTTTCCGCCGATCGCGACGGGATTTTTGCTGCTTTATGTTTTTGGAAAGAGCGGATTTATCGGCTCTGCGTTAAATTTAGACATCGTTTTTAATTTTTCTTCTTTGGCGCTTGCAGCGTTTTTGGTGGGGCTGCCGCTGTTTGTAAAGCCCGTGTGCGCGAGCTTTGAGCTCTTTCCGAAGAGCCTAATCGAGGCCGCGCAAATTTTGGGCAAAAACAGAGCTCAAATTTTCCTCTTCGTAATCCTTCCAAGCTCGCTTAAAACGCTCGGCTCCGCGCTTATTTTAGCGCTCTCGCGCGGGCTCGGCGAAGTGGGTATCACGCTGATGTTGGGCGGAAATATCGTGGGCAAAACCGACACTCTAGGCCTTGCGATCTACAACGCCGTGTATGACGGCGAGAAC
Organism: uncultured Campylobacter sp.; assembly: GCA_963547835.1. Taxonomy (GTDB): domain Bacteria; phylum Campylobacterota; class Campylobacteria; order Campylobacterales; family Campylobacteraceae; genus Campylobacter_B. Next base: position 744 of record CAUUSU010000253.1, on the reverse strand, counting down.
GAGCGGGCGCTGATTTTAAGCGTTTTGCTCGTGATTTTCAGTCTGATCTTATTCTTTGCGATAAGCTTTTTAGATAAAAAGCGAAATTTATCTAAATAAGAAAAATTATTTTTTAAGTATTTTTGGATAAAATTGCACTCACATTTTACTTTAAAGGATTTTTCATGAAGAAATTTCTAATTTCATCAATTTTAGTCGCAAGCGCCTTGATCGCTCACGAGCACGGCGATATGCAAAATTTTGACCCTAAGACCGGCAAGCACCTCGTCGTCACTATGGAGCAGCTGGGTGAGAAGGGCAACGCAACCGTCGGCGAGGTCGTAGCGGTCGAGACGAACTACGGCGTGGCGTTTTTCCCAAATTTAAAGGGTCTTGCTAGCGGCGTGCACGGCTTTCACGTGCATCAAAACGCCGACTGCGGCGCAAATGAGAAGGGCTTAGGCATGAAAGCGGGCGGCCACTGGGATCCAAGCGATACCAAAAAGCACTCGTTTGCTTGGGATGATAGCGGCCACAAGGGCGATCTGCCTGCGCTTTTCGTCGATGCCGAGGGCAATGCGGTCTATCCGGTGCTAGCTCCGAAGATCAAGAGCCTCGATGAGCTAAAGGGCCACTCGCTGATGGTTCACGTAGGCGGCGATAACCACAGCGACCATCCAAAGCCGCTCGGCGGCGGCGGCGCTAGAATGGTTTGCGGCGTTATAAAATAGGCTTCGTTGCGGATGAAATTTAATCATCCGCAAT
>CAUUSU010000252.1:0-3005 GCA_963547835.1 uncultured Campylobacter sp. | reverse complement strand
GCCACGCAGGCGCGATATTTTTGGGTCACTACACGCCCGAAGCGATGGGCGATTACCTCGCAGGTCCTAACCATACGCTGCCGACCGGCGGAAGTGCGCGATTTTTCTCGCCCCTGGGGGTTTATAACTTCATCAAGCGAAGCTCGATCATAGCGCTAAATAAGCGCGCCATAGATGAGCTCGGAGGCGCGTGCATGGCGTTAGCGGAAGCCGAGTGGCTGGGCGCGCACAAAAAATCGGTGCAGATCAGATTTGAGGAGAAGTGATTTTGCGCTACAGCCCCAAGATACGGCGAGGTCGGAATTTAAAGATCGTCGGCGATAGTTGCGAAACCGCGAGCCGAAATTTAGAATTTAAAGACGAGTTAAATTTTAAAAAATGTAAGCATCGCGATGAGAGTAAAATTTTAAAATTTCAAAAGCGCTATAAATTTAAAAAAACGGCCGCATTTGATTAAAATTTAAGGCAAATTTACTAAGCGAAATGATATACTTTCGCTGATTTTTTACAAGGAGAGAAAAATGAAAAAAAATCACTTTTAGTTTTGGCTAGTTTTGGCTTTGCGCTAAGTCTTAGCGCCGCAGATCTTTCAGATAGCTGCAAAGAGTATTTCGCAGATCTTGATAAGATGGTTGATACCTACAAACAAGCCGGTCAAGAGCAGCAGGTCAAGATGTACGAGGATCAAAAAAAGCAGTCCATGGATCAGATCAGCGCACTTCCTAAGGAGCAGCAAGAGGCCACTTGCAAGCAAGCTAAAGAGATATTTAAGCAGATGATGGATCAGATGAAACAACAAGGCGCTATGAAATAAATACCTTCGCGGGCACGATGATGCCTTCTTCAGTCGCGGCGATGCGATATCGTCGCGACTAATTCTTTTTAATCTCACACTTTTATTTTAAAAATTTTTAAATTTTAAAATTTGGATGTTTTATCCTCGTTGCTTTCGGGGATTGTTAAGAATTTCAGATTTGATATTTAGCTTGTCACAGAAAGTCAAAACTAAATAAAGCGCTCGCCGTCGCTAAAATGCTCCGCAAGGCGACGCATCTTAGTGGGACGCTGCGGTGTATCAAAGATTTACGAGCCGTTTTGGCGCGGCTCGAAACAGCGCCTCATCAATGTGACGAATTCAAGGCTCGGTTTAAGCGTTATTTTATCGCGATTTGAAATAGCCGTGGCTCATAGATAGAGCGAATTCGCGTCTCAGTTTACGGCTCTGCCTATGAAATTTACGGCCAAAAACATCTCGCAAAATCGCCTCGGATTTTAATCCTTAGTAACGATCGCGCCGTTTTTTATTTCGTGCACGCAGGTATTTCCGTGCAGCTCCTTACCGGCATCTAAATTATAGTAGTGCGTTGTTACTGTGCAGCGTAAATTGGCGTCGATAACAAACTCCTGCTTGGCGCGCATCGGCGGCTTGCTTTTACCGCAGTGCACGTAATCGGCGTAAATTTCGCGACAATCGCTTATGCGAAATGCGTCGTTTAAAAGGCACATAAAAACATATTCGTGCCCGCGTTCGCTATCTTGAAAATCCATCAGATAAAGCCTTAGCAGAATTGTTTTGGCGCTCTTTTCGGGCAAACGACAAGCCCTTATGTCTTTGATCCTCTCCCAATACGCACTTAGATTGTCGATTAAAAAATTCTCCTTTGCGAACGAAAACAGCTCATTTTTATCAAGTAAATTTTTATCGATAGCCGCTAAGGGCGAAATTCCTCCCGGATAGCGAATCGGCAGTTGCGCGATCGGTAGATCGTCGTAAATATCTTTCATACTCTGATAAATCTCCGATCGCGGCGCATCGTCTTCCTTGGCTGCAGCATTTTCCATGCCGCATAGCGCAAGTAGGCACAGCAAAAATATCCACACCTGCTTCATAGCATTCCTCCTCGTTTCGGTCATGATCCCTTTTCTCCTAATCATACTGAAAATTTTAAAGCCTTATTAATATGAAGAAAAAAGATCAAAAATCAAAGCGCCGCTTTTACAGCCATCCTTAGCCATCTTTTTCTATTTTGCCCTTGCTTTTGGATTAATTTAATCCGAGTCCTCTTCTTGTGTGAAACGGACGATGCGCGGCTATTCGCCGTCCTGCGCCTCTTCAGTGAAGCTAACGATGCGCGGCGCTGCGATGCGCGCGTAATCCCGCGCGTTTAGAATGATCGAGTGATCGAGCAAGCCCGCGTTGAAAGCAATCTCATCAAAGCGTCCGAACAGCGACGGATCGGCGATTAGCAGCAGCTTGTCGTGGAAGCTAAAGGGTGGCACCGAGCCAATGACGCAGTCCGTGAGATCGCCAACTTCATCGGGGCTTACGAGCGATGCTTTTGTCCCGCCGAGCCCCTCTGCCAAGCGCTTTAAATCGGTTTTATGATCGGCTGCGAAGACCGCTAAGACGTAGATTCTGCCGTTTCTGCCCGCGGGTTTGTCGCTAGAAAGCTTCAGCTGCTGCGGCACGTTTGCGCAAATTTGATCGGCGGTTAAAGTTAAATTTGCTGCGCAGGCGCCGTTTTCGCAGCCTTGAGCGGTTACAACGCAGGAAGCGTTAGGGTTTTGCGCGTCATCGACGTTTGCTAAATTTAAATTTTGCGAAAAAGAAATTTGCCCGTCCTTAAAGCCCTTGATCGTGCAAACCAGCGCCTTTGCGCCTTGTCCCAGCTGCGTGCCTCGGGCTTTGGCGACCTCGGCGGAGGTGCCCGCGCTTTCGTGAGCTACTACGCGGAAGCGCGCGCCCTGCTGCGTCAAAAGCTCTTTTAGGCTTTCAAAAATTCTCTCTGACATGCTCTCTCCTTGTTTTTGCGAAATTATACTGAAATTTTAACCAAACGACGCATCGATGCCGAAATTCCATTCTTCGCCGTAGAATTTGTCCTACGTCATAGAATTTATCTCGCCTGCGCGCAAGCCGCCCATTGCGCGATGAAAGATCTATTGCATGGCGGAAATTCCGCCATGCATAAGCTCGGTCCACCCTGCTTCTTGCGAAATTATTT
>CAUUSU010000251.1:0-3008 GCA_963547835.1 uncultured Campylobacter sp. | reverse complement strand
CGACGGCAAGTATGAAGCCGATTTTGCTAAATTTATCGTTCATTTTCGCTCCGATTTTTTAAATTTTAAAGCTGCGGAATTTAAAAATTCCAAACTACCGCCGCATCTCGCTATGAAATTTGGCGCGCTACTTTTGGGCTGCTTTGACGCTAAATTTTAAAATTCCAAGCACGATGCTGCACGGCTGCGCTACGGCGTCTTTGCCGCGGTCTTGCGCCGATCGTCGCGCAGGTTAGCGCGGTCACGCCGAAGGCTGATTGCGGTGCGCACGCTCCTGTTTATACATAAAATTCCAAACGCGATTTTTGTGAGCTGCCATGGCCGCTCGCGGATCGTCGTGAGGCTCGCTATGGAATTTTGCCCGTTACTTTTGGACTGCTTCAGCGCCAAATTTTAACTTCCATGTTATCCATTCGCTTTGCAAAATTTAAAAATTTAAAATTTTTAGCTGATTGAGCGCTATCACTACGATCGCGACTGGCGCCACGAAGCGCAATAGCACGAAATACCACAGTTTAAAGCCCATTCGTCCCATATATGGGCGCAGTAGAATTTCGACGGCTCGTTTTTTGATCACGAATCCTACGAAAATCGCCACGATTATGCCGCTAAGAGGCATTAAGATATTCGAGGTTAGGTAATCAAGCACGTCAAAAAAGCTCTTGCCACCTAGGCTAAAATACTCGCTCGTGCCCCCGTAATAACCCAAAATGCAGCATATCCCTAAAACATACGTCACGGCAAAAACTAAAAGCGAAGCGCGCTTGCGGCTTAGCTTGCGGGAGTTTACGAGATAATAAATCGCAGGCTCCAGCATCGAAATTGCAGAAGTAATCGCCGCAAATAATAGCGAGGTGAAAAATAAAAAGGCTAGGATGTTTCCGATCGCACCGAGCTTTGAAAAAAGCACTACCAGCGAGACAAACACTAGCCCTGGGCCTTGCGCTTTGGGATCACCGCCGAATTCAAAGATGAAGGTAAAGACGATAAGTCCCATCATCACGCCGATTAGGACATTAATGCAGACGATATTTATGCTTGAGGTTAGGATATTGGTGCGCGCAGGCAGGCTCGCGGCATAGGTCATAATCGTAGTAACGCCAAGCGAAAGCGTAAAAAATGCAAGTCCTAGCGCCGAAAGAACGCTATCTTTATTAAGCTTGGAAAAATCTGGCACTAGCAAGAATTTTGCGCTACGTCCGAATCCATCGAAACTCGCGGCGTAAATTAGCATCAAAACCAGCAAAATAAATAGCGCGGGCATCATCCAGACATTAAGTCGCTCGATGCCGCTTTTGATACCTTTAGATACGATGAAAAAGCAAAATGCCGACGCTATGGTAAAGCACACCGCCGCGCTTAAAAAGTCGCTACCTAAAAGTGCGTTAAACGCTGCGCCGCTTTCATCTATACTTTTTGGCAGATAAAAAGCGCTTGAGACCACGTATTTTAGGATCCAGCCCATTACAACGCTGTAAAAAGCATAGATCAAAAGCGCACTAATCATAAAAAATCCCGCGTATTTCCATGCGCCTTTGTATGAGGGCGCGAGCTTTTCAAATGCGCGCACCGGATCACTTTCGCTTAGCCTGCCGATGACGATCTCGGCTAAAAAGATCACGAAGCTAACCAAAAGCGTCAGCAAAAGATATAGCAAGATAAAGGCGCTGCCGCCGTTGGTGCCTACTAAAGTGGGGAATTTCCACGCATTACCGAGCCCCACGGCACTGCCTGCGACTGCGAGGATGAAGCCGATTTTGCTAAATTTATCATTCATATTATGCCTTGTAGCGGAATTTGAAAGGGCAATATTAGCAAAATCTAGCTTAACTCGCCAAGCTAGCCGAGTGGAATTTAGGCAAACCCGCTATAATGCCGCGAATTTTAAAGGAGATAAAATGAAATCGATAAAAGAAGTGATGCTCTCTCGCCACAGCTGCCGTAAATTTTGCAGCTATAAACTAAATAGCGAGCTCGTGCGCGAGATACTTGATCTTGCGCGCTTAAGTCCTAGTTCATGCGGATTAGAGCCTTGGAGGATGATGATAATCTCGGATCCTTGCGAGCTAAAAGAGCTTTCCGTAGCCTGTAACAGTCAGCCGCAAGTAGCTGAGTGCTCGCACGCCGTGATTTTAATCGCGCGTAACGATCTGCGCGTGGGCGAAGCGTATTTAGAGCGCACCGTCCGCCGTCGCGCAAACACTTCGCAAAAATATGAAGCTGCGATGAATTATTTCCGCGCGAAATTTGCGGGCTTAGACGACGAAGCGCTGATGAACTACGCGACCAAGCAGCTTTATATCTTAGCGGCAAATATCGCTAATATCGCCGAGGGCTTTGACGTGCGCTCGTGTATAATGACCGGCTTTGACGCCGCGGCTTTGGAAAAATTCTGCGCTTTAGAGGCGAAATTTCGTCCTGCGATCATCGTGGCTTTGGGACGTGGTGAGCCCAGAAAATACTCGCACACGCGCTACGAGCTGGATGAAATTTTAATCTCTCGCGGCGGCAGCAAAAAAAGATAAAATGAAGCATTTCTGCTCGCAAAGCTAGGCGCAAGCTTCGTTTATTAAAAGCGTCGTTTTGCGAAATTTTATCGGTTTAAAAGTGCGATAGCGTTAAAATGCACTTAAAATTTCAAAGGATAATCATGCAAGTCAAACTTCTAAATTTCACTCCGCTTTGGGTCTGCTCAAATGCGATACGCACCTGCTGGCAGAGCTTTGAGCGCGGCGATTGCGGCGGCGTCAAGGACCTGGCGCTCATTGACCGCGTCGGCAACCAGCTCAAGCACTCAAGCACGCTCGAGCATCTCTACTACAACTTCTACATCAGCGGTATTTCGCGCGCGCTGCTTCAGGAGCTGGCGCGCCACCGCCTAGCAAGCCTTAGCGTAAAATCCACGCGCTACACTCTCAAAGAATTGCGCGGCGAGGACAGCTTCGCGCAAGGCGATTTCGAAAACGCCGCGCGATACATCGTGCTTACCGGCAACGAAGCGGTCGATA
>CAUUSU010000250.1:0-3014 GCA_963547835.1 uncultured Campylobacter sp. | reverse complement strand
GCCTCCGTCATCTTGCTCCGCTTCGTTTAAATTTTGCAAATTATACTTAAATTTCGCGCGCCGTCACTGAAAATCGTTGAAATTTCAGATCGTGCCGCAGAATAGTCGCTCGAAATAGAAGGCGTAAGCTAGCGTAATAGCGACGTTTAGGATCAAAATTCCGCCGAGTATGAGCTTTTGCGGGATTTTTTTGACGCCCGTTCGGTAGTAATACGGCAGGGCGCAGAAAAACGTGGGCAGCACGAGCAGAACGATGCCTAGCGGTATGCCGGTGCCGCCGGTGCCTATCTCCGCACTGCGCACGAACTGCGCCATGGCGGGGAATTTAAGGGCGGCGAAAATGGCCGCCGCAAAGAGTAGCTGCACGCAGACGCAGTAAAATAGGTAACGCGCGCCTATTAGGGCATCTTTTAGCCATAGCCCGATACAGAAAAATACTAGCAAAAGAGCTAAAAAGACCAACAGGGGCGGATCCGCGAACATATCCGCCACGGCATACGCGCAAGCCGCGACGCACGCGCATGCCAAGAGGGCAAAACATAGATAAGAGCCTTTTATTTTCATCGTTTCTCCTGTGACTCCGCAATACCTTAAAATTCCGCGGCGTATTTGGCATATGAAGCCAAAATTTCATCTCTCGGCTCGGTTTTTTGCGTATGCACTTATAGTTAAATTTTGCTCTTTATTGCGGCGCGGATTTGCGGCAGGCGCGCCTTTACGAGCTCATAGACGAAGCTTTTGCAAAGCCGCTCGCCGCCCAAATGATCGCTTACGATCTTCATCATCGCCCACGGCACGCCCGCTCGCTCGCAAGCGCTCACGAAAAACGCGCTCTCCATATCGTAAAGCCTGATACCGCGATTTGCACGCTCGCGGGTAGCGTCTTTTGCCGCGCACGGCGTATTTTGTGTTGCGCGCGCTGCGGTATTCGTCGCGTCGTTGCGCCCACCTGCGGCGATTTGTGAGGGTTTTACGCTCTCTAAATTTTGTACCTCGACTTGCGTTAAGCTTTGTGTTGTAGCACACATCGCGTCGCGCGTGAAATTTTTTGTATCTGCCGCGCCGTTCATCCCTTGCGTTGGGGCTTGTGCGTTTATCTCGCCGCACCCCTCGATTTCTGCGATATTTGCCTCACCGGTCTGCTCCGCTGCGTTTAAAATTTTAGGCTCGCTCACGCAGATCAAATTTGCTCGCAGCTTGCCGTCCAAACTCGCGCCATAAAATTCCCGCTTGCAAACGTTTTGAAATTTTAGAGCCTGCGCGCTGTGTCTCCCAGCCTGCGAGCGATAAAATTTCGATCCGTCCTCGCCGTAAAATTCCTGCGCCGCCGTGCCGTCAAAGTAAAACGCCTCGCCGATTTGCACATTTGTATCCTCGCAGCCGCAGACGCCTATGTTTAGCGCAAAGTCCACGCGCCGCGAAAGTAAAATTTCACCAAAGCGCTCTGAATTTCGCGCGGAGCCAAAATTTAAAATTTCAAAATTTTCAGTTGCATTTTTCGCAGAGCCGGTCTCCGCGCCGCCGTCGCAGAGCGCGCCCGCGTCTGAAGAATGCTCAAATTCCACGTCCGCGCCGCGCCGATCCTTGCGAAGCTCGCGCCCGAATTCTACGTCTGTATCGGCGCGGCAAATAGATTCCGCGCCGGGTTCACTCTTAAATTCTATTTCTATGCCGCCTGCGGCGCCCGCTTCAAATTTAGCTCCAAACCTCACACCGCAGATGTATAGAAGCATCTGCTCGCCTGCGAACAGATCGCCGCTACGCGTAAGTTTAAAACTTTCGATTATCGCTTGGGCTTCGCAGCGCAAAGCCGTGCAGATTAGTATCATCGCCTCCCCTTCCAAAAGCGCAATTTTAACAATTTGAGCTATAATGTAAGATTAATTTGGCACAAAAGGGCGAAAATGAACGATCTCATCACCATCACGGGCGCGCGCGAGCACAATCTGAAAAATATAAATTTGCAAATTCCAAAGGACAAACTCGTCGTTTTTACCGGTCTTAGCGGCAGCGGTAAGAGCACTCTGGCGTTTGATACGCTATATGCCGAAGGGCAGCGCAGATACGTCGAGAGCCTAAGCAGCTACGCGAGGCAGTTTTTAGACCGCGTAGGCAAGCCCGACGTCGATAAAATCGACGGTCTAACGCCTGCGATCGCGATCGATCAAAAAACGACGTCGAAAAACCCGCGCTCGACGGTGGGCACGATTACCGAAATTTACGACTATCTGAGGCTTCTTTATGCGCGCGTGGGGGTGCAACACTGCCACAAATGCGGCAAGCCGATCTCAAAGATGAGCTCCAGCGACATCATCGCCGAGATTATGAAGCTGCCGCACGGCGCGAAGGTGATCTTGGGCGCGCCATTGGTGCGCGAGAAAAAGGGCAGCTTCGCCGACATGCTGCAAAGCTTGCGCGAGCAGGGCTACGTGCGCGCTCAGATCGACGGCGTACTGGTGCGACTGGACGAGGAGATCGAGCTGAGCAAGACGAAAAAGCACTCGATCAAGGTCATCATCGACCGCACGATCATAGACGATGAAAATTCCATCCGCATCGCAAGCGATGTCGAAAAGGCGCTCAAGCTCAGCTTCGGCGAGCTTGAGGTGGAGATCGCAAATGCCGCCGAACTGGGGCTCGCGCAGAGCCTGATCCACTACAGCGAGCATATGGCGTGCTTTGATTGTAAAATTTCATTCAAGCCGCTCGAGCCGCTCGCGTTTAGCTTCAACTCTCCAAAGGGCGCGTGCGAGAGCTGCGACGGGCTAGGGATAAAATTCAGCCTCGATCTGGGCAAGATCATCAACGAAAACGCCTCGATCGAGGGCGGCGCGATCAAGGTGATGTCGGGTTTTAACAAGAGCTATTACTATAAATTTCTGCTCGGATTTTGCGAAGCAAACGGCATAAACGTCAAAATCCCGTACGCAAATTTAAGCGAGGAGCAAAAAAAACTGATTCTCTACGGCAGCGTCAAGGAGATCGATTTTTACTGGAAAAAACATAAACTCGTG
>CAUUSU010000249.1:0-3019 GCA_963547835.1 uncultured Campylobacter sp. | reverse complement strand
AGTTTTACAGCGCGAGGAAATAGGTACGTGGAAGGAAAGAGCAGATGTGGAGCGCGGTTTAAACGAGTGGCTAAGACAGTACATTTCCGATCAAGAAAATCCGCCTGCAGACGTAAGGAGTAGAAGACCGTTTAGAAGCGCTAAAATAAACGTAAACGATATTCCTGGCGAGCCTGGCTGGTACAAAATAGAGCTACTAGCTAGACCGCACTTTAAATTTATGGGCGCTAATTTTGAGCTATCGTTGGTCGGAAAACTAGATAAAGAATAAATTTGGGCGGACTATGTCATTAAGCGATAGGGTTTTACATACATTAAATGAAGAAAATGCAGACAAGCCCTATCGCCAAGATATTTTAAACGATATAAAAGAAAACATAAGCATACTTTTAAATTCCAAATTTGACGACTGCATAACCATACAAGGCTCAAGCCTTCCGGATATGTCTTTTTTAAATATCGATTCACACGAACTTTGTCAACTGATGGGAAAAGAAATATACGGCCTCATTAAAAAATATGAAAATAGAATCAACATAGTTGCCATAGATTACGACGATTCTTTAAAGCCGTGGCAATTAACTTTTAATATAAGATATACTAGACAAAACGACGCTTTTAAGGAATTTGTCATAAAAGTAACTTTTCGCAATAATAGGTATTGTGAGGTTTTATGATGAAAAAAAACGAAAATAACGTATTATATTTTCGTAAAGAAATGGCCTATCTTTATGAAATGAGAGAACTTTTTATAGAAAAATTTCCAAAAGTAGCGCCGTTTTTAAATGCCGATAGCAAAGATCCCGATGTTGAAAGAATAATAGAAAACGTAGCCATACTTACATCCAAAATCCATCAAGAGCTCGATGAAAATATACCGCTAATCGCCGAATCCCTTATAAATATCGTATCGCCAAACTATACCAACCCGGTACCTTCGGTATGTATTCAAGAATTTTCTTTAAAAAGCGATAGCAAGAAAAATAGCACAATCATACCAAAAGGCTCGGTCGTCGTTTCCAAGCCTGTTAATGACGTAAAATGCAAATTTAAAACCGCGTATGACGTCTATTTGTATCCTTTAAAAATAAATAAGACGTATTTAAGCAATAATAAAAGCGATTATGTTTTAAATTTAGAATTAAATATCACAAAAGATGAAGCAAGGTTGTCCGATATCGATATGAACCGTATAAATTTATACCTAGGTAACGACGTATATATGTCCTCTACGCTAGTTATGTGGATGAAAACATATCTAAAAAAAATCATCGTATTTTGTTCCGATAGCGATGAAACGTTTAATATCCCTACTTCGTCGATCGAGGTTATGGGGCTTAGCGATAAACTGCTCGATTATGAAGATTTTGGTTTCGAGGCGTTTGCTCTTTTACAAGAACTATTTTTTATGCCGTATAAATTTAATTTTATAACGATAAAAAATTTGGATATGCTTAAATCTTCCGGTTCTAGAAATTTTACTATCAAATTTGTATTTGATAGAGATCTTCCAAACGGCTATATCCCAAGAGTCGAGCATTTTTCTTTATCTTCAACTCCTATTATAAATTTATTCGAGATGAGCGCGGAGCCTATATTAAATAACAATAGAAAAAACGGCCATAGGATTTTTTTAGACAGGGCAAAGATCGATGCTTACGATATAGTTCAAGTTACTAAAGTAGTCGCTCATAATAGCGATACGGGCAGAAGAGTGCTAAAAAACTACAAAAGTTTTGAACGGTTTAATTTCTTTAACGGCGAAAATATAGATGATTTTTATTCTTTAAGCGATAGGACGGACGGTGATTCAAATTTGTTCAAAGAGATATCGTTTTTTTCTAACTCTCAAAAGGAGCAGACGGTAACCGTAGAGACCCTATGCTGCAATGGAAATTTACCGTCCGAGCTCAAAATATCAGACATAAACGACTTTCCTGCCCAGCCGGAAATTAATACAAAAAATATTACCGTCCCCACATCTATGCAAAAAGTTGCGATAGACGGAAATTTGCTTTGGCGGCTCGTATCCATACTATCTTTTAGTTATCAAACCATACTCGAAAAAAAATCATTCCTAGCCGTATTAGACGCCTTTTCATTTGGCGATAGCCCGATATCTAAAATCCTAGCAAGCTCGCTACAAGACATAAAAACCAAATCTATCTATAGAATAGACGGGCATATGACGAAAAAAGGCACGCTATGCATATTTTATATAGACGAAAGCAAATTTTATAGCATAGGGGAAGTTTATATCGCGGGATTGGTTTTATCCAAATTTCTATCCAGCTTCGCTTCTATAAATTCATTTTGCGAGCTAAAGGTAAAATGCGTCCAAAGCAAAATAACGATAGACTATCCGCTTTATAGCGGCAATAAAGCATTGCTGTGAAATTAGCGAGCGAAACTTCTTTTTATAGGCTTATTAAAAAAGCCTTAAACGACTATGACAAAAACGATATCGTTTTAAGAAATAGCTCGAAACTAGGCCACCCCAATAAAGAAATAGAATACGCCAAGCTAAACAATGAAGAAAAGAAAAATTTCTTAGAAATAATGGTAAATTTTATGGGGCTATACGGCAGCTCTTCGCAATTACCAAGCTATATGCTGGATAAATTTTCAAGAAGCGATAACGAAAATTGGAAATTATTTTTTGATTTTTTTAATAATTATTTGCTATGGATATTTTTTGAGAGCATATCTATGCAAAATTATCCCAAATCTTTTAAAAAAGATTTTAGCGATAGAATTTCGGCCATATTATTTAATATTTTAGGCATAGACGACAAAGAGGTAGCCAGGGCTTATCTGCCATTTGCGCCGCTACTGCTGAGTCTAAGGAGACCAAAGCTACAAATACAAAGAGTATTGGAATACAACTTTAATCTTAAAAATAAACTTTTTATATTGGAAAATATCCCGCATCAAGTAGTCATAGACCCAAAACAACGCAGCTATTTAGGTAAATTAAATAACTCTTTAAGTAAAAATTTTATATTAGGCAAAAAGGTTC